>JBJKQK010000055.1:0-24505 GCA_046705285.1 Terriglobia bacterium | reverse complement strand
GCCCAGAACGAGGTGTGCGGGAATAATGAGCAGAGAGCCCAGCACCATCAGGCTGGCGCGTCGGCCTACCCGATCGACGAAGTTGCCGGCAAAGGGTGCGAGCACCATGGACGCCGCGATGATAATTGAAGTAGTACCCTGAGCGGTGCTGAACATGTGCGTCAGGTTGTAGAACACGCCGGAGAGGAAGCCATGCCCTTCAGCCGATGCCATCGGCATCCCCCATTTGTCGTGGAAAAAATCCGTGCCCAGTGCCGTAAAAGGGAAGATGGCGGAGTAGAAGGCCACGCAGATTCCCACCGCGTACCAGTACGAGCGACGGAATTTCCCAATGTCACCCCAGGTGATCTTGTCGCCGCTGCCCGCTGCAGGAAGATGCAGAATGGGCTCCGCGTGCCGGTCCATCACCGCATAGATCCAGTTGCAGACGAGGCTGCCCAGGCACAGTGCCGCGGCAATCCAGAGGGCCATACGCCATCCGAATCGGCTGGCCAGCAGTTGTTCGGTATTAAAAGAAAACAGCGTGCCCAGGCGGGCGATGGTGAGGGCGATGCCGAAGGCCAGAGCCAGTTCCTTGCCCTTAAACCAGCGTGCGATGATGGCACTTTGCGCGACGATCATGGATTCCGAGCCGATGCCGAAGAGGACGCGGCCCACATACAGGACAGGCAAGTCGGGCGCCCAGGCAACCACGGCCGCTCCGGCGACCACAAAGCCGGAAAAGATCAGGCTTGCCATGCGTACGCCCGCGCGGTCAATGAGGAAACCTCCGGCCAGCACCGCAACCACGGCGGCAACGCTGTACATGGTGTACATGGTGCCGATGGCTGCTCGGTTCGTGTGGAATGCTTGGATAAGGGTAGTCTCAATGGCGCCCACGCTGTCGTAGGCAAAGTAACTGCCGAAAGCCATCAGAGAGGCGAAGGCGAGGATGGCGAAACGGTAAGGCCGGCCGTGTGGGTGGAAAGTCGCGTGATCCGACGTAAACATGGACGGATAATCTGGCATAGTGCCGTGGCACCGGACACAAGATTAATGGAACTGGCAGGATACTGAGATATTCAGGCAGAGACTATGTTAATCGTACTTAATTCTCTCGTCAAAACATTCGGTGGGGCAGGCCCTGAGCGGATCAGCGGATTCCTGGACTCAGAGCAAGAGTCATCTGCAAAAGGACGGATCATCTTCCGAATGTGGGAGAATTTGGCAACAATCATAGAGCATTAGGCAAACGCACCGGCTGCAACCGGACTATACTTCACCCTTGGGGCTATCCTAAATTCCGCGGTCACGTCTGCGGCGTTCGAGGGAGCGTACCCACGCGATTTTGGGCCTGACCCAAACGGCTGGTTTGGCAATCCCAAAGCACGAAGAAGGAGAAACTATGCAGAAGCGCAAACTTGGAAACAGCAACCTGGAAGTCTCAGCTCTCGGGTTGGGCTGCATGGGAATGAGCTTTTCTTACGGTCCTCCCAAAGACAAGCAGGAAATGATTTCACTGATCCGCGCAGCCGTTGAACACGGCATCACCTTCTTTGACACAGCTGAAGTCTATGGCCCGTACATCAACGAAGAACTTGTAGGCGAAGCCCTCGCTCCGTTCCGCGGCCAAGTGGCCATTGCCACCAAGTTCGGGTGGAAAATTGATCCCAAGGCGGACCGCGGTTTTGCCGGGCTGAACAGCCGGCCAGAGCACATCAAGCAGGTCGCCGAGGCTTCACTCAAGCGGCTTAAGGTCGAGTCCATTGATTTGTTCTATCAACACCGTGTTGACCCGGAGGTACCAATTGAAGATGTGGCGGGAGCAGTAAAGGAACTGATCCAACAGGGCAAGGTGAAGCACTTCGGCCTTTCGGAAGCTGGAGCACAGACGATTCGTCGCGCCCACGCCATCCAGCCGGTTGCTGCGGTCCAGAGCGAATACTCGATATGGTGGAGACGTCCTGAAGAGGAAGTCATCCCGGCACTCGAGGAACTTGGGATCGGCCTCGTTCCTTACAGCCCGCTGGGCAGGGGTTTTCTCACCGGCAAGATCGAAGAAAACGCAAAGTTCGACAGGTCCGACTTCCGCAGCAGGCTGCCCCGCTTCACCCTGGAGGCTCTCAAGGAGAATCAGGCGCTGGTTGATCTGCTCCGCAAGGTCGCGGAATTCAAGAAGGCAACACCGGCCCAGATCGCCCTCGCCTGGCTACTGGCCCAGAAGCCGTGGGTGGTTCCAATCCCTGGCACGACCAAGCTGCACCGTCTCGAAGAAAACATTGGAGCAGTTGCAGTCGAACTGACACCCGACGATCTGCGCGACATCGATGACGCCGCCTCAAAGATCGCGGTAAAAGGCTCTCGCTACCCGGAAGAGATCGAGCGCATGACCGGCCGCTGAACGGTAAAGATCGTATTTCTCTGTTGGATTCTGGTCGCCGCCACAGTAACCTGCAAGTTCAAGGCAAATGAAAGCTACCTTCAAGTAAAGGAATTGAAAAATGGAAATCAAAAGAGTTGGTACACAACCTTCCAGCAAGGGCCCGTCAGACTGGTTCACGGGCACGGTAAGGATAGATCCACTATTCCCGGCACCCGATCCTGCGCTCGTTCAAAGCGTCAGCGTAACGTTTGAACCGAGCGCTCGGACGGATTGGCATACTCATCCGCTCGGCCAGACTCTCATCGTCACGGCCGGATGCGGCTGGGTCCAGCGCTGGGAGGGTCCCATTGAGGAAATTCGCCCGGGTGATGTGGTCTGGATCTCGCCTGGCGAGAAGCACTGGCACGGCGCCACGCCGACCACCGCCATGACGCACATCGCCATTCATGCAAAGAAGGACGGCAAGACCGTCAACTGGATGGAAAAGGTCACCGACGAACAATACCGCAAGTGAATCCGGCGGCAATCACAGGAGTGGACACCACCTCACGCCTTAATGAAGTCCACAGGGTGAACCTCCGCTTCTGTGATTGCATAACGGCGCCCTGACGTGTTGTTCCCACAAGACGTGTTTCCTTTCCCTGCCAACGGCCCGACGAGAATTCTGCGCTGCGGTGTCCTTACGTGCAGTGAATCCATCACGACTTGCGATTTCGTCTTGCTCGCGCCGGAATCAGTGCACTCGGCGGAATAACCGGTCGCGCTGACAATGTCCCTGCAGACCGAGTCCCAAACCGCACCAACCAGGGAGGCCGTCGTGGCTGTAAATCGACAGACCCCGGCTTTCGCTTCGTGCCGGTTCCATGGCGCCAGGGCTATAATGAAAAGCGAAAAGATCTTTAAGCAGCGATGAACCAGGAAAAATACTCACGCCAGATTCTCTTTCAGCCGATCGGCAAGGCGGGACAGGAAAAGCTGCTTGCATCGAAAGCTGTAATTGTGGGTTGCGGCGCGCTGGGAACAGCTCACGCTAACGCGCTGGTTCGTGCCGGTGTAGGCGCCCTGCGCATCGTGGACCGTGACTACGTTGAAGAGAGCAATCTGCAGCGTCAATCTATTTTTGACGAAAACGATGCCCGCGATAGCCTTCCCAAGGCAATCGCTGCCGAACGCAAACTTAAACAGATCAATTCCGAAGTGCAGACGGAAGGCGTGGTGGCCGATGCTACCAGCAGTAATATTGAAAACCTCGTTCGTGGATTTGATGTCATCCTGGACGGGACAGACAATTTTGAGACACGCTATCTGCTGAACGATGTCTCCGTCAAGCTGGAGATTCCCTGGATTTACGGCGCCGTAGTGGCAAGTTCGGCCACGACGATGACCATCTTGCCGGGCCGGGGGCCGTGCCTTGCCTGCGTCTTTCCCGAAACGCCCAGAGGATTGCACGAAACGTGTGACACGGTGGGAGTCATCGGCTCTGCCGCCGCCTGGACCTCGGCAATCCAGGTGACGGAGGCTTTAAAGATTCTGTTGGGACGTGAGCAGGAACTGCATGGAACGCTTCTTGCGTTTGACATCTGGAAGAACCACACTCAGCAGGTCAAGCCAGAGCGCGATCCCAATTGCGAAACTTGCGGTCTAAGGGTCTTCACTCACCTGGAAGAAGGGGAACCAGTCCCCACGATTCTATGCGGAAGGGACGCCGTCCAGATTCGTCATCGCGACTCCCGCCAGCTGGATCTGGATCTTCTGAGGACGCGCCTGGAACAGTTTGGAACTGTGCGGGCCAACAACTTCCTGCTGCGGTTTTCATTCGACGGATACGAACTAACGGTCTTCCCGGACGGCCGCGCCATCGTAAAGGGCACCCAGGACCCGGCTGTGGCTCGCGGCCTTTACGCAAAGTATATCGGTTCCTGATGAATGTGGAGGCCGCAGTTACCGCGAACTCAAATTGTATTCGGCGACGCCGGAACGCGTGACCACAAGCTGTTGGCTCAATTCAAACTTTAGTTCCGTGCCTCTGGGCAAGTTCAAATCCGGCCCACGACGGCGAAAGCTGTCGACGAGCCCGGCAGCCCCGCCAATCACGCCTCCGATGAAAGCTCCGTGAAAGCCGCCAAACACCGCGCCTATCAGGCTGCCTCCGCCGATTCCAATACCAACTTCCTTAAGATCTCGCATTCGGGCATTCGGCCCTTTCACAACGCCTTCGGAGTTCGCCATGCTGGCTCCGGGGGCGCCGTAAGCATGCAGGAGAATAGCCCTTACGACAAAGGTCTCTCCATTTGGCATGGCAAGCGTTTCAGGGACCAACAGCATCCTCCCTGCACCCTTGATGTGGCCCGGCCTCACCAGGCTGGCGATTCGGCCGCGAAGAGTGGCGCCAGCCGGAATAACCTGGTTTCCGTTGACAACCAGGGGCTCGTCAAGTGTGGCGGCAAAGAACTGCCCCCGGGTATTCAATCTTGTGGATAGAGTTTGGGAAAGCTTGCAGTTCAGAACGGTGCCGGGGGGAATGGTATAAGTTGCCGCCCTCCCCGTCCAACAGCCCAAAGTGGCAAGGAAAACAACCAGCACAGCGCGCTTGACCATGGCTTTACCTCCACTGCCAGTTTCATGGCCGGACCCTGGCGCCCTGTCCAGCTGATTTTTTGTGAGAACTTGTGATCAGAATCGAGATTGCGAAACCAGATTCGTCCCGTCTGGGAACACCGATTCGAACTTGGCCGCGGCTTCAAATACTGCCCAGTAGGCCTAGCGATTCCCCTCCGACCGCGAAGCCATCTGGATCATATTCTTCGGTGTACTAATATACCCTGTTATCACGCCCTTGTCCACCTTGTTAACAACCAACTCGCAAAAGCTTCGTGAACTCGCAGTCGCGAAAAAAATCGGTTCGTCAATCGTTCGATGATTCTTCTCAATCCAGATGTCGTCAACCAGCAAGTTCACGCTAAAGCGGTGATGTTTCTTGTTGGTCTTTTTCAATTCCAGCCCGATATTGGCCAGATGAATGGGGTGATGGCGAACAAGAGTAAACTCATAATAGTCTCGCTGGCCCAGCTTGCGAAGCGCGTCAATCTCTTCGTGATTGCGCGCAATCAGTGTTCCGAACCGGGAACGCGTCATGCCGAAGCTGTTGACCAGTTCCTGTACACTCTTTTTAGTCTTGTCGAGGTCGGTCTTCGTATCAGAGACATCGACAGTCAAGGCCCCAACCTGCTTCTGGTCCGCCTTCAGGGCGATTTCATGCCTGAGGTCATTCATCTGTTGCGTATGCTCAGCCTGCAGTCTGCTGACCATGGCGCGGTCACGACGCAACTCTCCACGCTGCGCTCCCAGGTGCCGCGAAGCCTGATCCAATTCGTCTTTCAACAGTTCAAACTGCGCCTGATTTGCTTGCTCAAGAGCGGCCAGCTTGGCTGAAAGCTGGACGTTGAACAGGGCGGTGAGTTCTTTGCGCGTCCTGGCATTCTGCACTTGAAAAGTCCTGCCCATTGTTACAATCCGGCTGACGGAATAGATTTCTCCAATTAAGAGCACAGCCAAAGCGATCAACACCGCCTTCATCAAAGTGCTAATGCCACCACCGGTAGAAGATGTCGGGTTGGCGTCTTTCTGCACACGCACATCATCATCAACCATCTTCGTTCCTCCATGACTGAGAAGCAGCAACGCGTCGAACTGGGGAATACAGACTCCCGTAAATTCAGGCAATCGCGGTGCCACCCTGAATCCAGGATTCACGATGATGGAAATAGGCGCTTTCCCGCAGGTTACGGAAAAATCAGTGTGTTACCGGAGAGAATTTCTTACTTGCCGAATGTAAAAAGTGCAGTATGCGGTGAAAACCTTGGCGGAGAGATGGAGGTGCGGGACCTGAGGTATTTCCCCTTGCAGTGTCTTAAAGTGGAATCACAGTCCTGCCGGCCGATATTACCGATCGGGATTCCCATCCGGTTCCTGAGTGACACTTTCTGGATTGGAACGAGCACCAGGCCCTTTGTGATTGCGAACCCAGCCTTCCTTGTTGACCTGGCGCGCCCTTCCAATGGCGAGCGATTCCGGGGGAACATCTTCCGTGATCGTTGAACCGGCCGCCACGTACGATCCTTCAGCAACTCGGACGGGAGCAACCAGCATGCTGCCGCTGCCGATAAAAACGCGGTCCGCGATGTCGGTCGGATTCTTCTTCTTGCCGTCGTAATTGCAAGTGACCGTTCCGGCCCCAATGTTCACTTGCCGGCCCAGCGTGGCGTCTCCCAGGTAGGTCAGGTGCGAGGCTTTTGTGCCTTGGCCCACTCGCGACTTCTTGACTTCAACAAAGTTGCCAATGCGCGCTTCTCGCTCGATGACTGCTCCGTCGCGTAAATGTGCGAACGGTCCGAGAACCACGTCCGGCCCGATTTCACAGCCCGTAATCACGGTGCAGGGCCGCACCTGTACCCGGTCTCCCAGAATTGCGTCCGTCAGCGTCGAATGGACCCGAATCGTACAAGCCCGCCCGATACGGGTGTTGCCCAGCAGGCTGACGCCAGGCTCAATGATGGTATCGTTCCCAACTTCGACCGCCGCATCGATGTATGTAGTCCACGGATCAACAACGGTGACCCCATCCCGCATCAAAGCCGTTGCCTTCCGCATTCGCAGGATGCGCTCGACACGGGCAAGCTCCGCACGGTCATTGACGCCCAGGACTTCGCGTGCATCGGGGACAGGAAATGCAACAACTTTTCTGCGATTTCGATTGAAGATCGTTATAAGGTCCGTCAGCAAGTACTCCTTCTGGGCATTCTTGTCAGACAGCTCGTCGAGATGCTTCAGGAGGTCGAATTTCGAAAAGCAGAGAATGCCGGAGCTGACTTCCTTGATTTTCCTTTGCGCCGGTGTGCAGAGTTTCTCTTCGACGATGGCCCGCACGCGTGCACCACTCGAATGTACAATCCTGCCATACCCACGAGGCTGGGCAAGCTGCATCGTCACCACCGAGGCAGCCACTCTCTCTTTCCGGTGGACAGCGGCAAGTGCCCGGAGGGTCACGCCTCTCAGCAGCGGAGCATCCCCGACAACCACTATCACCATGGGGCTGGAACACTTCTCCAGGTGCGGCCGTGCCATCATCAGCGCATGGCCGGTACCGAGCTGTTCCTTCTGTTCGACAAACGTGAGGCCTGGACGACCCAGTTCCCGGCGGACTGAAGCGGCATCATGTCCCACCACCATCAGCACGGTCTCAGGGCCCGCCCCAAGTGCCGTCCGCACAACATAATCGCCCAAAGGACGCCCCGCCAGCATATGCAGCAGCTTCGAACGCTCTGATTTGAAGCGCGTCGACCTGCCCGCCGCAAGGATCACAATAGAGAATTCCTCATTAGCCATGGGATAGTCTCACTTCCATCAGGAACCTGCGGCTCCAAATCCAGGCCTCACTTGCCGGGGACAGCAGGTCACAGTGACAACATTTTATGTAGCGACGCGGTCTGCGATGGCCGGAGTCCAGAAATCTGAATTCAGCCCCGAAGAGCGTCAGCGAAGAGCCCGGTGCTGCAACCGCAGGTGCGACTCGAGTTTCGAGACCCCTGCAGATGCCGCGAATGAGAGTTTCCAAACCGGCGCTCAGACAAGTTTCTAACACATTGCGCACAAACGGCGCTCAAAATGAAAACTGAGCGAGAACGCAGCCGGATCAATCCTCGCCCATCCAGGCTCCCCAGGATTTGAGTGACTCGACGTTGTCGCAAATGGCCTTGAGTGCTGCCGTCATGGGGACGGCCAGAATAAGTCCGATGGCTCCCCACAGCCATCCCCAGAACATCATTGCAATCGTCACCGTCAAGGCGTTCAGGCTCACCTGGTGACCCACGAATTTTGGAGTCAGCACATTGATAGCCAGGAAATGCACCACCATGATCGTAACCGCAATCACGATAAAAGGAGTTGCGGTGGCATACTGCCCAAGCGCCATCAACAAGGGGGGCGCCATCGCCACTGCAACTCCCAGATATGGGATCATGCTGAGGAATGCTGAAATCGGTCCGATCAGCAGCGCGAAATGGAGATGCATCAGTGAAAAAACCGGAGTGATCAAAGCCGCACACATCAACGCAACCATGAGGTTCCCGAAAACATAGCGCCGAATCATGTGTCCGATGTTGAGAATCACGGTTTCGGCCTGCTGACGGTGCTTTTCAGAAAACAAGTTGAGCGTTCCCCTCCAGATGTGGCTCTTGGCCGTCAGCATGAAGAAAACCAGGAAAGGAATGAACATCACCGTAACGATGAACGTATACACTGAGCCGATGCCGCGCACCAGATACTGGCCCCAGTGCGATTCCTGCTGCAAGCGGACGGTTGGGAGATTCGATTGCGCTGAAGCGGGCGTCGGAACCACTCCGGATGCCAGCTTCTCAATGTTCCTGACCATCGTCTCGAAACCGGCGAACAGATGTTTGAGCGGCTGTGCGTAAGTTGGAAACTCCTGGATAAAGGCGACGACACGATCGTATATCCCATAGACAATCAGGTAAAGCAGCCCGATGGAGAACGCCAGCATCAGCAAGGCGCCCAGCCAGCGCGGAATGTGGATCCTCTCCAGCAGATGGACGGCGGGCTCCAGCACAAAGGCGATCAGGATCGAACAAATCAGAGTGATAACAATCGAACTGGCGTAGTTGATGACTGCAATGACGATGATTGCGGCAATGATGCGACCGCTGGCCGTGGAAATCTTAGCGGTTGGGAAAGCTTCGGTTTTCGTCTCCGGCATCGCCTAAACTCGTGACCTTGATTCTAGCTTGCTGGCATCAAAAATGCCACTTCGCCCCGCCATGAATCTCAGGAAATGGTTGCAGGGAAGTTGCGATCTCCGCGGGGAGATTCACGCGGCCGGGTATCATCAATGTCAGGGCCGGGTATTGCATTTGACCTTCTTGCGGTTATAATGAGCAGCGAGTATGGGAACTGATCATTCATGGCTCGATGACCGGCCGCCGCGGCTTGGAGATCTGATTGACGATCACTGTCCGCGTTGCAAGCGTTTGATGAATCATGCCATCGCGAGCTTTGTGGGCGACAGGATTGCCAAGGTCATTTGCCAGACGTGTTATTCCGAGCATCCGTATCTGGAGGGGAAGGAAAAGAAGAAGGCACGCAAGCCCGAGTCCACAGCCTTCAACCAGGTTTTAGCCAAGGTCGCACCAGCGGCAACCCCTCCGCCAGCCGCCACCGGCAAGAAGGGAAAGGCCAAAACAGACGCCCGGTCCCTCTATCGCCACAAGGCCAAATCTTCCGGGAAAAAATAAGGTCATCCGCATTCCCTCCTGACCACTTCAACTTCATGGTCTGACCGCAGCCTGTATCTGACCCCACTCCATTCAATCGTCCGCGCAAAACCCGCAACCACAAAGTTCCACAGCATCACCCACGGAACCAGCGGAGTGAGCTGCCAGTAACGGCCTCCATACTTTTCAAGAAGCCCTCGCTCGCCCGGAAAAATCTCGCGTGCGACGACGCTGCGAATCCACCCTTTCGCCATTCCCAGCCCAAGAATGCCGGCAAGAAAAATGGCAACGCCGAGCCGTACTGGAGAGGCCGATGTGGGATCAAGAAGCACAAGCAAACCGCAGACAAAAGTCCCGGAATAAAGGACATTCGCCGCCAACCCCATCCACCAGAGGCGAGGGGCATAGACCCTGGTAATAATAATCTGGCGGTTCGTCCAGTGGATGAATCCTGCAAAGGAAGAATCCTCGCGCGAAGCCACAAGGCATCGCGGCTCAAAGCGAATCCTCCCACCGCTCGTGCGGACGGCCCGGCCAAGGCCGTAGTCATCACTGACTGTCGAGACCCAGTAACGCTCACGAACCTGGAGGCGCCTGAAATCCTCTGCGCGAACGGCCATCGAACCTCCCCAGGGAAAGCTGCTGTCGTGCTCGCCCATCAGCGTTGCGATCGACGTGTCCCAGGCCGCGCGCAGTTGTGAAACAAAACTCATGCCCGGCAGGTACCAGCGGAAACCCGTGCTGACGGTCACTTCCCGGCTTGCCAGTGGAGCGACCAGCGACCGCAACCAGTCCGGGCTCGGCCGCGCGTCCGCATCGGCAAAGACCAGAACTTCGGTTTCGGGCTTTACAGAATCGAGGCCATGTATCAGATTATGGACTTTCTGTCCTTGTGCATGGCATAGCCCGGCAACCTGTAGTAACACATCGCAGGGCCCCGGCGAACCCGGCTCCGCAGTCTTTCTCACCAGCACGCTCAGTTTCTCAAACGCCGGGTCCCTTTCGTCTTCCACCACCAGGATCAACTGATATCGCGGGTAATTCTGGGCCAGGAAAGCGGCGATATGGGTCTCGAGCGCCGCGTCTGCGCCCTTCACCGGAATGATCACCGCCGCGGGCGGAGCATAGTCGCCAACAGGCTTCGAGCGGCGTTCTCGCACGTACCGTAGAAAACGGAATCCGTCCCGAAGCGATTTCACGCTCTGTGCCAGGAGCACAATCCCAAGAAAGATGAAGATGAATAATGCGCTGCCCATGGAAGAGTTTCGAGTCTAGCATAGGTTTCACCAGTGCATGCAGTTTGCAGATCGACAGTGCGTTAATCGGGCCGCTCGGGGAATGAAAGGCAAGGTGAATGCTGCATACTAATCTTCAACCTAGCAGCCTGTAGTTGCCCGGGCTTGTGAATTCGAGTAAACCCATGTCTCGCAGCACCTGGAGTTGTTGGCGAATCTTTGGGCGAACGTTCTGGTTGGCAGGGTGCAACGCCCCCAAGTCAAGCTCAAACCTGTAAATTTCTCGAAGGGAAAATTGAGGTTTGTTCAGCCTCCGAACCGCTGTCAGGACGTCGACCGTCCAACCTCTCAATGCAGGCGCTACTTCGGCCAAGCTCCGCATCCTCGAGAATTCGCCCCGAACCCGCTGCTTCGTTATCGGAGAACCATTGGAGACTATCGCAATCTTCCCATCCTCAGGTATCCGGTCCAGTAGAATGTTACAGCCTACCCAGCCGGCGCGTCGCGCCCGAGAACTAAGAGGAGTACGCTTCTCAATAACACTCTCCGATAGAAAAGCTCTAGGTATCAGCAGAAGATTTGTCACGAGCCATTCAGCGGAATATTGCAGAATAAGGAGATTGGGGGTCTTGTCGGAGAGTATCGATCTAACCATCGCGTCGTAGGCTGCATCGGGGATTTTTCGGGGGTTCGACACCTTCAGACTTTTCAACTGGAAGCGCTCTTCACATTCTGGACAGATGAAATCGACGGAGGGGGTGTTAGCCCGTGTCTGAGATAAATGGTCGCAATCACAGCCCGCGCAGAAGAGCTCGCGGGCACACCACTCCTCGCTCAGGACTCGAACAATCTGGGAGCGTGCCTTGTAACGGTAGGCCAGTTCGCCCTTAAACCTGAGGTTCATTCCGGCATTGACGACTGCAGCGGATACAGGCCGTGGTTGACACAATATCGGAGCGCCTGAACAGACGGGAAGTCGTCACCAGCTTCGATGTTGTCAAAATCAATGATCTCGAGTTCAAAGCCCGAAGGCACTGTGTCCTCCATTATCTCAGCAACTCCGCCGGACACGATAACGAATATCTTCTTCATTAGAAATCACCCTTAGAACGTGGCTCTCCCGTTCCACCCGAGAGTCCCGCGGACCTTCAAACAGCAATAGCGACATGCTGGGCACAAATAAGACGCTGTGGGAATACCGAAACCTTACAGGTTCTGCCTATATAGCTCGCTCAAGGCGATAATAATATCGGAAGAATACCGCGGACAGAAGAGGCTTTTTCAATGGGTGCCTAAGACCCCAGCCCTCTTGCCGGTTTCCTTCTAGATTCCGTATAGTCAATAGGGAGCTTCATTTGCACTTTTTGGAACTGATCCTCTGGTTTGCGTTCGCCGTCTGGGTCGCGACGGCCTTTTTCTCACTCTGGAACTTCATTGGCGTCACCATCCTTCGCCCGCAATCTTCCGTCAAAGAGCAAAGTCCCCTTCCTCGCGTGTCCATCCTGCTGGCAGCCCGTAATGAGCAGGAAACGCTCCCCGAGACTCTCGATTCCCTGCTCAACCTCGACTATCCGGATTATGAGGTCATCCTGGTGGATGATGACTCTGATGACCGCACCGGGGCGATTGCCGACGATTGGGCGCGGCGTCAAGGTTCCGATGGCAAGCTGCGCGTGATCCACAATCACGGCCTGCCCGCCGGCTGGCGCGGCAAAGTCCACGCAATGAGCCTTGCCGCCGAGGCAGCCACCGGCGAGTGGATTCTTTCCACCGATGCCGACGTCGTGTTTCATCCCAGCCTTCTGCGGCAGGCTTTAACGCTTGCTTTCCGAAAGAAAGTCCAGCTTCTATCGCTGACCCCGGAAGTCGAGATGCAGTCCTTGACGGAAAAGGTCGTTTTGCCGGCCTTCGGCTTTCTTCTCTTCATGCTGTTCCCGCTAAGGCTCGTAAACGATCCCAACTCATCCCGCGCGATGGCAGCAGGGGCTTTTCTTCTGATGCGTCATGAGGACCTCATCGCCGTGGGAGGCTACGCCCGCCTGCGCGATACCTTGATCGAAGACCTTCGCATGGCCGAACTCTTCAAACGCAACGGCCGGCGAATTTATCTGGGGGTGACGCGGGGGGTCTTCTGTACCCGAATGTACAAGAACTGGCGCGAGGTTTTTGAAGGTCTCGCCCGCAGCGCCTGGGAAGGGACCGGATGCTCCCTCTGGAAGACCCTGGCCGGCGTGGCGGTCGGTAATGGCCTGGCGGTGTTGCCATGGGTTTCGCTGACTGGCCTGCTGCTGACGCATGTGTTTGCAGGAACGCCTTTAGCGCACGATCCGGCATTATGGGCGGCAGCGGCAGCTTCCGCGGTCAGCGCGGTGGTCTACTGTCCGGTTGTTGTCTTTGCTGGCATTTCGCCCCTTTACACATTCACATTGCCCCTTGCGTCGGTCTTTTACTCCACCGTGTCGGTCGTGTCCGCCTTCAACAGTCTCAGGGGTCCAGGACTTTCGTGGAAGGGACGCCGTTATCAGCCCCCGGCCGCGTAACGTGACGCTCCGGACTCGAATCATTCTTAAGCCCACGGACCGGGGAATCGGCCTCCGGGCGGCGCAAAACTCTCCCCAAGCTCCGGCAGGGGCAACAGGCACCGGCCGCCGGACCGGGTCGGCGCATGCCAGCCGACCAAGCCTCTGTTCTGGTAAGATAAGAAAGCCAATTGGGCTGGGCTGGCTTGCATGTTCTCCCGCCACAAAAAGGTGATCGGAGTCCTTTACCTGCTGGCTGACGCCGCGCTTGCCGCGGCCAGTTTCGCGCTGGCTTACTGGATTCGCGCCCGGTTCATCACGCCGCAGCCGCTCTATCCCGATTCGAATTACGTCTGGATCATTCCCTACGCCATCTTGCTATGGGCCGGCATAGGCCTTGCGACAGGCACTTATCGTGAAATCCAGGAGGAAAAAGTCCTGCGGGCGTTCTGGGACCCGATCAAGGTGGCTTTTCTCGGAACGGCGTTGCTGTTTGCCACCATCTTCGCCTTCAAGCTGGCATACATTAGCCGCCTGCTGTTGGCTCTCTACGTCATCATTGACCTGCTGGTGATGGTTTCTTTCCGCCTCGCAGCGCGGTGGCTCGGCGCCCCCCTCCGGCGTAGTTTTGGAGGCTACCGGGAATTCCTGCTCGTGGGCGACGCGCCCCATGTTGACCAGATCGCCAGGGCCATCGAGGCCAACGAAAAGCGTGGCATGCGCATCTTCGGATTCGCGCGGATCGGCCCGGAGTCAAAGAGTCCGCAGCAAGCCGCAAACCTTCGCGGCCGGTATCCTGTTTACGCGCTAGGCCAGTTGCCGGAACTTGTTCGGAAGCACGTGATCGACGAGGTTGTCTTTGCGGCAGCGAAAGGCGACATGGAGAAAATCGAGGACGCCTTCCTGCTTTGCGAAGAGGAAGGCGTGAAGACCCGTGTTCTTCTCAACTTCTTTCCCCACATCGTCTCCCGGGTGTATCTCGACCGCCTGGAAGAAATGCCTCTCCTCACTTTTACCACCACGCCGGAGAATGAGTACCTCCTGCTGCTGAAACGTGCGCTCGATTTCACGATGGCGCTCGTGCTGCTCATCGTCCTTTCGCCATTTATGCTGCTGCTCACCATCCTCATCCGACTGACTTCCGCTGGGCCGGTTCTTTATCGCCAGGTGCGTTGCGGATTAGGCGGAAGGAAGTTCACGGTGTACAAGTTCCGCTCCATGCACGCCGGCGCCGACCTGCGGCGCGACGAACTGGCAGCCTTGAATGAGCTCGATGGTCCCGTCTTCAAAATCAAGCATGATCCGCGCTGCACAACGATTGGACGATTCATGCGCAAGTTCTCGCTCGATGAGCTTCCGCAACTCGTCAATATTCTGAAAGGCGACATGTCCTTTGTTGGCCCGCGCCCACCCTTGCCCGAGGAAGTTGAAAAATACGCCGGATGGCAGCGTCGCCGCCTGCGCATGCAGCCCGGCCTCACCTGCCTGTGGGCGCTTGAAGGGCGCAATCAGTTGAATTTCCGCCGCTGGATGGAACTCGACATGGAGTATATCGACAACTGGTCGCCCAGCCTGGATCTGAAAATTCTGCTCAAGACCATTCCCGTAGTCCTGCTGGGCCGGGGCGCAAGCTGATAAGAGACTTGCTCACCGCACAGGCCTCAAAAGCAGATGATGACTGATTCCCCTGCAGGAAACCCACCTATGTCAGCTTAGAATTTTGTCGTCTTTGGATCAGATCGCCACGGCGAAGCGCTGAGAATTGTTGGATCTGAAGGGGTTGTGTTACGCTCTACTCGGGGGGGACTCTTGGCTTGAGCTCCAGGTTTGTCAGGTTCATCGTCATCGTCCAATTCCTGATATTTGCCGCACACTGGTTCGTCTACGAGACATGGGCCGCCTTCGAAGGTGGTCCTGATCCATCGGGCATCACCGGATTGAAAGTCACCATGGCCGTCCTGTCCGTCACCTTTGTCCCCGCCTCGCTGCTCGCTTTTCGTTATTCCAACACCTGGACAAAACTGTTCTACAAGTTCTCTGCGGTCTGGTTGGGAATGCTGAATTTCTTTGTGCTGGCCGCGTGTCTCTGCTGGGCGGTTTATCTGGGTGAGAAAATGTTCGGCTTGCCCGGCGGCCGGCCCGTACTCGCCGAAAGCGTATTTGGTCTGGCCTTCTTCACCGGCTTTTGCGGCGTCCTCAATGCGCGTCGACTGCGCCTGAAGCGAATCAAGGTAAAGCTGCCGAACCTTCCATCATCATGGCGTGGCCGAACGGCCGCCCTGGTGTCCGATATTCATCTTGGGCACGTCAACGGGCGCGGATTCATTCGGAAGGTTGTCGCCCGGCTCCGGCGTCTCGGACCGGACGTAGTTTTCATCGGCGGCGACCTCTTCGACGGCGTGCGGGTGCGCGTCGGAAATCTGGCGGCGGAGTGGAAGAAAATCTCGCCCAAACTGGGCGTCTATTATGTCACCGGGAATCACGAAGAGTTCTCTGACCCGGCGAAATATCTCGCTGCGCTCAGCGATGCCGGCGTACGCGTTTTAAACAACGAGCGAGTCACTGTTGACGACCTGGACATTGTTGGCGTGCATTACCGGGATTCGGTACACGCTGAACGTTTCCGCTCCGTGCTGCAGGGTGCCGGGTTGAATCACGGGCGCCCCAGCATACTGCTCGTCCATTCGCCGCACAGGCTGGAAATTGCCGAGAAGGAGGGCGTATCGCTGCAACTTTCCGGTCACACTCATGCCGGCCAGATTTACCCATTCATCTGGTTCACCAGACGAGCTTTCCGCAAGTATGCCTATGGCCTCAACCGGTTCGGGAAGATGATGGTCTATACTTCCAGCGGCTGCGGCACTTGGGGTCCGCCGATGCGGGTGGGCACACGGCCCGAAATCGTTCTGATTGAGTTCGAGTAAACCCCCGGTCGTATGCAGGGAGAGGTCCAGAGACGCCAAAGCTATCTCGAAGACCTGTGGTACAAATCGCTGCTGCAACTGCCCGCTTAGCTTGATACGGCCTATGGGCGATACCTTACAGACTCAAGGAGGATAAAAAAGTGAATCGCAGAGATTTGATCGCGCTTGGCGCCGGTACTTTATCTTTATCTCTTCCCGGATACGCAGCCGCATCCCCCGTGGCCGCCGGCCCGATTTTTGACGTTCGGAAATACGGCGCTCGAGGTGATGGGAAGACAAAAGACACGGCAGCGATTCAAAAGGCCATCGATGCCGCAGCCGGCGCCGGAGGAGGAACGGTCTTTCTCGGCCCTGGAGAATATCTGAGCGGTGGGATCGCTTTGAAGAGCAATGTGACTTTTTATCTCAACGCAGGCGCCACACTTCTTGGCAGCAAGAACCTGGCCGATTATCCCCCGCGCTCCGGCCCCAACCCGCACGGCGATGCGAATGTCCATCACTTGATCTTCGCTCGCGACGCCGTGAACGTTACGCTTTGCGGATTGGGACGAATCGACGGCCAGGGGCGCGCCTACTGGGTGCCAAGCGGCCACCCGCTAACGCCTGAAAATTACTGGCGGGAGTCCGTTTCGTGGAAATTTAAACCACTTCCGGGTGACGCACGCCCTTCGCCCATGCTGGAGTTCGTTGGCTGCAAAAATCTTCGCATCGAGGATGTGACTCTTGCCAACTCAGCCGGCTGGACCATGCGGCCCATCGACTGCGAGTCGGTTTTTATCCAAGGGATTCGAGTGCGCAATCCGGTTTACGGCCCGAACACCGACGGCATGGACGTCACCTGCTGCCGCAACGTTTTCATCGCCAATTGTGACATTTCCACCGGGGACGACGCCTTGTGCCTGAAAAGCGAGAGCCCTTATGGCGGACCGGTTGCACCCACCAGGAACATCGTGATCACCAACTGCGTCCTCACCGGATGCTGCAACGGCTTCAAGATGGGCACGGCCACCAAAGGCGCTTTTGAAAACATCACCTTCACAAACTCGGTCATTTACAACGGAGACGTTCCGCTCGACCATCGGATTATTGCGGGAGTTGCGGTTGAGATGGTTGATGGCGGTTCGGTGGAGGGGATCGTCATTTCCAACATCCGGATGCAAAATGTGCGCACGCCCATCTTTGTCCGGCTCGGCAACCGCAGCGGCAATCCGCCTTCCGGCCCAAAGCCGGGCGCGCTGCGTGGCGTCATGATTAACAATATCGATGCCACCGGGGCCATCCTCACCTCCTCAGTCACCGGTCTTCCCGGCCACGATGTTGAAGACGTTACTCTAAGCAACATTCGTATTAATACGGTTGAGGGCGGTGAGCTCGAATGGGTCACGCGGGAAGTTCCGGAACGCCCCGCAGCTTATCCGGAAGCAAGAATGTTCGGTCGCTTGCCTTCTTACGGATTCTATTGCCGCCACGTTCGCGGAGTGCGGTTCCGGGACGTTCGCATCGAAACTCAGAAGCCGGACCAGAGGCCCATGATGCTGTGTGAAGACGTGAAGGACCTGAACATCGCAGGCCTGGCAGGCTCCGCTCCCGACAGTCAGGAGCCGTTGGTGGTTCTACGGAGTGTCCGGCGCGCTTTCATCCAGGGCTGCTGTGCGCCCCAGCACCTCTCGACGTTTCTAAGCGTGGAAGGTCAAGAGAGTTCTGGCATCAGCCTGGTAGCCAGCGACTTGCGGGGATCTGCCGTTGCAACCCGGGCGATCAATAGCGCCAGTCCCAGCAGCATCTCCCAGGCCGGTAACATAACTTCCGTCGGGTGATCCTATGCCTGCAAGCCTCGCATCCGGGTGGTCCAGGGTTGCCATGTACTGATATCCTGCACGCACCATAGATCGCTCCATTTCATGGTGCGATTCGTTCAAACCTGACTGCATCCACAAGAATGGCGCCATTGGCCGCATTGGTCTCTTCAACGTAGCGGGGATTCTTTGCGGTCCCAAGAAGATGCCATTCCCCCGCGTCCTGGTTGAAGTTGACGTGGATCGTCTGCCGGCTGACGTCTGCGGCCACGCGGCCCAGGGCGGGAGGGCCATACACAATGGTAAAAGGAGCATCCGTCGCCAGCCGGCCGATTGCCGGATGTCCGTAGTAAACGTAGATTTTGTACGTGCCCAGCATGGGATCGTCGTTGCGCCACACTGCCGTCCTGGAGCCATTTCCCTGCCCGGTCCAGAAGCATCCACCGTCATAATTGCCGCTTTGCGGCTCAGTGTCGGAATGCCAGCCGCCC
Source organism: Terriglobia bacterium (assembly GCA_046705285.1). Classification (GTDB taxonomy): domain Bacteria; phylum Acidobacteriota; class Terriglobia; order UBA7540; family UBA7540; genus SCRD01. Next base: position 5,892 of record JBJKQK010000055.1, on the reverse strand, counting down.
CCGGTCAGCAACATCCGTCCTCCGATCGTTTGGTCATCCACCGTCACCAGCCGCTCGGGTGCAGTGTAGATTCTCCAACGCCTCAACACCACCGGCGCCGAAGGAGTGTTTTCTTCCATCCATTCCTGCAACCGAGCATTTAACTCCTTCGCCACTTTCGGGTGTTCTTTGGCCACGTTGGTCAGTTCGCTGGGATCTTTCTCTTCATCAAAGAGCTGCTCTTTGCCCGTCCAGAGATTCAAAATCAGCTTGTAGCGCATGCTCCGAATTGACCGCTCGGGAATGGCAACGTCTTCCCCTGCGTAAACGTAATGATTTTCAGATTGACTCTTCCCCTCAATCATCGGTACCAGGCTGCGGCCCTCCGCGTCGGAAAGCGGCGGCAGTCCTGCCAGCTTCAGGATCGTCGGAGCCGTGTCAACGTTTGAACCAAGGCCATTGATGACCCTATCGCGCGGGATCCCTGGTCCCGCGACAATGAGCGGAATGTGCAGATCCGTGTTGTAGAGTGACCGGTGATCAAAGGTCATAAAGTCTTTCGGGTGAGAGTAGAGCAACTCACCATGGTCGGAGCTCAGGAAAACCAGCGTTTTGTCCTGTAGCCCCAGGGCACGCAACTGCGCCAGTATTTCCCCCACCTTACGGTCCACAAAATGGATCTTGCCATCGTAAAGCTGGTAGAGACGCGCAATGGCTTTCTGATCGCCCAACATCGCCAGCCGAAGCAAAGCGCCACTCGCAATGTCATAACCCGTGTCCGTCATCCAGGGGTAGTCGTCATTCTTGAAAATGTCGTCCTGGGCGGGAGGATCATAGGGCGAGTGCGGTGCCAGGAAATGAACATATAAGAAGAAGATCTGGGAGCGGTGCGTGCGCAGCCAGGCGGATACTTCGTCCGCAGTGCTTGAGGCTCGAAGCAGATCGGTTCTTTCGCCTACGCGCTCGGTGATATTGATGGCCGCGTGGGCATAGCCCTCGTGATATTCTTCGAATCCCCGACCCGTCAGCGGTTTTCCCGCCAGTCCGTTGTTCACAAAGGCAGCTGTATAGTACCCATGGTATTTGAAATCCGGCGCGAGCATCGGCACGTCTTTGTTGATCAGCGGCATCCCCGGGCGCCAGAACAGGGTGACACCGTGCCTGGAGGCGTAAAGCGACGTGTGAAGCGAAGAAAAGGAAGGTGAGGTCCACGAGGCGACTGTGTAGTAGTGGGAGAAACGTACGCCGCGCGCGGCCAGCCGGTCGATGTTGGGACTTGTATCACGAGGATTGCCGTAGCAGTGCAACTGGCCAGCGCGAAGCTGGTCAAGCATGATCACAATAACATCAGGCTTTTCACGCTGCGGCCTCTGCTGCGCCATTCCTGCAAGGCTCCAGCAAAAGATGAGCACTCCCGCCACAGCGCATGTTTTCACCCGCTTCGCCTGATTCATTTTCATATCGTGTTCTCCTTCTGATCACGAAGGATTCTGACTGCCTCACGAAAGTTTCGCAAGCCCCATGTGCAATGGACCCGTATCTCTTGCGCCCATGGCGCATGTCCGAATTCATCGCTCCTTCCACTTCGCCATTTTCCTGACGCGGTGTCTCCATCGCTGGCGCCGTGCCAGTTGTCCAAACGCCTCATATAAAAAGTGATGTGATATATGGGCAGTAGTCCTATCCGGTCCTGGAAAAATTTAATTCCGGCAGGCATGCAGACTTTACAGCGGGACTCTGCATCTGACATCATATCAGGTATACAGGGGCGCAGAATTGAGGGGTGTAGATGAAATCATCAAGAGAGGGCTTTTGTTGGAGGGCTCTGTTGTGTCGCGAGTGGTGCACGTTTGCCGTTCTGGGTTTAATCATTGGGTCAGCCGCGGGTTTCCCGGTGTGCGGCTTTGCTGCCCCGGCGCAGTCCGTGTGGCCCGCGGGGATTGAAGGCGCCAGGCCCGCCACTCCCGCCGCTTTGGGAACAGCGGCCACGGCTCAGGCATCGAACCAGCCTGCAACGGGCAGCATCAGCGGCAGTACGATCGGCCCGCGCGGAGCCCCAGTCATCGAAGCCCTCGTAACCCTGTCGCGCAATGACAAGACCGTGCAGCGGGTGCAGACGGGAGACGATGGGCATTTCTCTTTTGCCGGCGTCGCCCCCGGAACTTACTGGCTCACCATCACCGCCTCGGGTTTCAAATCGCAGTCCATCCCCCTGGTGATGCACGCGGGCCAGACGTACGCGGTGCCGCGGATCGTGCTGGGGCTGGCGCCGTTTGTGACCTCGATCAAGGTGACGCCCTCCCGTGCCGTGGTCGCCCAGTATCAGCTGCAGAAGGAAGAAAAGCAGCTTGTGCTCGGCTTCATACCCAATTATCTGGTCACCTATTACCCTCACACCGCCCCGCTCAGCGCCAAGCAAAAATTCGAACTCACTTTTAAGACGATTTTCAACCCTTATACGCTTGGCCTGACGACAGCGTTCGTAGGAGGCGAGCAGGCAGCCGGCATGTACAGCGGATACGGCACTGAGGAGAAGAGTTTCGCAAAGCGATTTGGCGCCGCTTACGCCACTCTGGGCGTGGGTGCGTTTTTGGGAGACGCTCTGCTGCCCTCAGTCCTGAAACAGGACCCGCGTTTTTACTACAAGGCAAACGGCAGCTTCTCGTCGAAACTGCTGTACGCGATCACCCGGTCGGTGATCTGCAAAGGCGACAATGGACACTGGCAGCCGGATTATTCGGGCGTCCTCGGACACTTCGCCGCCGGCGGCATCGCCAATCTCTACCTCCCGCCCCAAAACCGCAAAGGAATGGGGACGATGGCTGAAGATGGCCTGATCGGGATTGGCTTCGACGTCTTCGCCAACGTCCTTCAGGAATTTGTGTTCCCCAAACTGACGCCAGTCCTTTCTCACCGCCGCTACGGCAGGCCTTGATTTGTGAGCATAGGGCACACATCCTTCCGGAAATCTTAGACCCCTGGCACCAGAACGCCGGCCGCGTCTCTGCGCCATTGACAAGTCATCTCTCAGCAATTATTCTCTGGGAACGTATCGTCCTGGTTATAAGACCAGGACCAGCGGTCTGGAGGATCGAAAATTCCGGAGTCACTCCCTTCTACGCGACCCCACTCCCTCGCCGTGGATCAGGTGATCTGTCCGGGATGCAGGGGCAAGAGGTCGCGGCGGGGTAACCGCGGCCGATTGAAGCGTAGAGGATACCAGTGAGGTCATCCGGGAAAAGCGCGCCAGCCTCTCTCTCGCCGGGAACCATCGTCGGACATTACGTCGTCCAGCAGCAGATTGGCGCGGGCAGCGGTGGCGTTGTTTACCGGGTTTTCGATCACAGGCTGCAACGCGCGGTGGCGCTGAAGATCCTAGACCCGTCCCTGCTCGGCGAGGAAACAACCTGGGCGCTTGCCGTCAGTGAAGCTCGCGCTGCCGGTTCCCTGGCCCACCCCAACATTTGCGCGGTCTTTGACGTTGTGGAGGAGGATGAGCGGGTTTGCCTGGCCATGGAACTGGTCGAAGGGCGATCCCTCCATTCGGCCATCCCGGGTCATGGCCTGCCCTACGACGCAACCGTCCGTTACGGCGCGCAGATTGCTTCTGCGCTTGCACACGCACACGACAAGGGAGTTTGCCATGGCGATGTGTCAGCCAGAAACGTGATGCTCACCCTGGATGACCGCGTCAAAGTGCTGGACTTCGGCCTCGCGCGGCTCCTCTCAATAAGCAACTCCCCTGCCGAGCCCTCTGAAGGCGCCCGGCGCGATCTGCAGCAGCTTGGCATTCTCCTTTGCCAGATGGCCACCGGCGTGTTTCCGGCGCAGGCGCTCGACGTGCTTGTCGGAACCGCAGCGCCATCGGCAATCCTGCAATCTTCGCCCGTCGCGGCGCTGCCGAAGGGTCTGCGGTCCATAATCGCCCGCTGTCTGGAAACAGATCCGGCGCGTTCCTACCAGCGCGCTCAGCAGGCTGCCGCAGACCTGGAGGACGAACTTCAGCTTGCACACGCTCACCCGGCGCAACCGGCGCGTACTTCGACAAGGCGCAACGTGGCGATCGTGGCAGCGCTGCTGCTGGCCGCCTTGCTGGTCTTCATTCCTTTTTGGATCAGGAACTCCCACGCAATAGGAGCCGCCCACAACCCGGCCACGTCTCTTCCGCAGACGGCCGCAAAAAAGCATCCCGAGCCGGCTCCGAACGCTCCGGCTGGAGCTGTTGTCCATCACACCTCAAAGCCTGTACACGAGGCTCCCGAAAAAGAGCAACTTGCACAAGCGCCTGAAGCGGCAGGCCCACCTTTTGCCCATCCCTCGGCAGACCGTATCCAGGCGCGGGCCGCAAAAAAGACGCCCGGGCGGAAGTCCGGAGTCGCCGGAATGCCTGATGTCAAAGTGTGGGTCAATACCGAATCAAAGGTTTACCACTGCTCGGCTTCCAGGTTCTACGGCAAAACCGACAAGGGCAAGTACATGACGCAGGCGCAGGCTCGCGCCGCAGGCTATCGACCCGCCTTCGGCAAGCCCTGCCGTTAGCCAGGCCACAGCGCCTCTTTTATGCCGTGATTTTATGGGGAATCTTGACCCGCAAAAGCCCATGTGGCGAAATCGCGGCATAGCGATCACACGCCAGGAAAAAGACGATGAGGGATTGCCTGGCAAGGGGACGCAGGGTGCCATTCATTGAGCAACTTTCTTACTGATCGCTGTCCATAATGCCTAAAATATTAGGCGTTTATCTTGAAAATGCGATAAATGACTAGTATATTAGGCACATGCTTACTTTGGCTTCTCTTGGTTCGCAGATCGCGGCAAGGCGCAAGAAACTTGGCATGAGCCAGATCGAACTGGCCAGAAAGGCCTCCATCAGCAGAGCTACGCTCGACGCGCTGGAGAATGGCCGCGCCGGGGAAATGGGCTTTTCCAAGATTGTCAGACTGTTGTCGGCACTTGGACTCAGCCTCGATCTGCAAGAGGCAGGCTCGCGTCGGCCGACTCTGGACGAACTCATGAAAGAGGATCGCAGTGATCAAAGTCTGGAGCGACGGCGCTGAGTCTGGCCTGCTTGACAGGCTTGCTGATCGCGGCAGCACCTTTGTTTATTTACCGGACACGCCTGCCGGGCGGGCCGTCTCTGTCACCATGCCCGTGCGATTGCCTTCCTGGGATATTCCCTTCGGCCTGCTTCCGATTTTTGAGATGAATCTGCCCGAGGGCATTTTACGTGAGAGACTTCGTCTCGCCTTCGCGAAGGCGACCGGCACGTTTGATGAGTTTGACCTGATCTCAATTGTCGGCCGCTCGCAGGTGGGCCGCATTCGGTATACGGGCGAAAAAGAACGTCTTGAAGAGGACGTTCCTTTTCAGTCAGTGGATGAAATCCTGGCGCGGCGGCGTGACGGGGATCTGTTTCGTTACCTCATCGATAAATTTGCCACGTTTTCCGGAATCAGCGGCCTGCAGCCCAAGAATCTTGTGCGCGATGAAAATGCATCAGCAACCCTGAGAAGTGCAAAGCCCCGTCTCTCCCAGAGCTATCGGGGCGCGACTCACATCGTCAAACTCTGGGACCCGAACGAATATCCGCAGCTTGCTGTGAATGAACACTTCTGCCTTGCAGTGGCGCAGAAGTGCGGGCTTGAAGTGCCACCATACCGGCTGGCTGAAGACGGCATGGCGCTGGTGATCGACCGCTTCGACCTTCGCCCGGATGGCACGTATCGCGGTTTCGAGGACTTCTGTGTATTGAATGCCCGAAGGACGGACGAGAAATATCGCGGAAGCTACGAGACCTCGGTGATAAAGCGCTTCCAGCAGTTCGCCAATTCCACGCACGTCAACGAGGATATGGAAAAGCTGTTCACTTTGGTTGCGCTCAATTGTGCTCTGCACAACGGCGATGCACATCTG
>JBJKQK010000054.1:0-18330 GCA_046705285.1 Terriglobia bacterium | reverse complement strand
CGGGGACTCTGGACGACACGGCGATTATCATCAGCTCCGACCACGGATTCTTCCTTGGCGAATGGCGCTTTTACGACAAGCGCTTCATGCACGAGCCATCGATCCGCGTGCCGATGGCGATTCGCTATCCGCGCCTCACCCGGGGCGGGCTGGCGCCCACCCAGATGGCCCTCAACATTGATCTGTCTCCCACTGTTCTGGAATTGGCAGGCGTGAAAATCCCGGACTGGTTCCAGGGCCACAGCCTGGTTCCGTTCATGAAAGGAACCACGCCAGCGACATGGCGCAAGGATTGGCTCTATGAATATTACGAGTACCCGGGCGTGGAAGAGGTTAAACCACAGCGAGGCATACGCACTGAGCGCTACAAGCTGATCCACTACTTCCTGCCGCCTGAGGAATACGAACTCTACGACCTGCAGGCAGACCCGGGCGAACTCCACAACCTGGCGAATGATCCCGCCCATGCGAAGCTGAAGTTGCAACTGCTCGATCGGATTGCCGAACTTCGCAGGGAAACCGGCGACGAATACGAATATCAGGAACCGAATGTGTGGGAGTTCCAAAGGGAGAAAGTGGACCAGCCGCAGCGGCCGTAAGGCCGGTTCATGCCGCCACTCCGCCGGTGCGGGGGCCCGAACCGCAGAGGTTGGCCAAGGCACCGATTCTGCGCCGTAAGCTTTTGACTTCCGCGATGCGGCCCCGATTCGTCGGGGCCGTCCACGCCTGCAACATTCGGCGGGTGGCGCATCGTACCCTTTGTGATGTGTACGGTTCGCCAGAAGCGCCGAACGAGGATGACAGTTCCCCACAGCGGCGGCGTCTTAAGCCGATCAGGGGAAACATTCCTGCAGATCCTATCGAGCTATTTCATCAGCTTGCGATGGACGGAGAGCGCATCGCGGTTGGCAGCCTTCACCGCCGCCACGAACTGTTCATAAGGCTGGTCCTTGATATTCACCAGCCCGTAGTTTGAGTTCTCGCCGTCAAACCGGCCCTCTTTGGGCTCGTCGCACCATTCGAACCAGTGGAAGCCCACAGCTTCGGGCATGCTCTCGAGCCAGGTCACATAGTTCTTATACGCGCGTGCGCGTGCCGCCTGGGTCGGCACTTTGGGCCCGGCACCCCGCGTATTCGGCAAGCCCGAGTCCTCAGCGCGAAAGGCGAACTCCGCCACCAGAACGGGCCGATGAGCCAGTTCGTAAATGTGCTTCACGATCGGACGCGGATCGAACCGATAGATATCCACCGAATCCACGTCAGTAGCGTGTGAAGCACGCAGCACAGGATCGGGCGGCAATCCTGCGAATTTCGCGCCAAGATAAAGGTGGTTGGGATCAGCCGCGTGGATGGCCTGGGCGCAGACGTCAAAGTATCGCCGGGCCACCATTCCGAGAAATTCCGCACTGTCCGCTTGATAGGCTGTGGTGCTGGCTTCAGCAGGCACAGCCGCAAAGCTGGCAGCATGAACGCCCCAGGCCCGGTTAAATCGCTGGATGCTTCCTGAGTATTTCTTCTTCAGGAACTCGATCGCGTGTTGCCGACCCGCAGAGTTCGCAGGCAGGTCCAGGTACATCGCCAGCATGTTCTGTTTCCCGCGCCAGTCGGGCCCCCAGCGCAACTCGTTATCACTGAAGTAGCCTACCAGGTTGCGATCCTGGGCGCGTGGGGCGCACTCCGTTTGCGCGATCTTGCGTGCCGTCGCCTCAAACCGCGGGCTGTAAACGTCCACCGGGATTCCCTTCAGCCAGTTGGCGCCTGAGCGGGTGGCGATATCGAGAATCACCGTGTAGGGCATTCCGTCGCGGCCCCACAGGTACGGATCGGTCCACGACCCAAGCGTGTTGAATCCCCACGAGCGGAGCCGCTTGAGCTCGGTCTCGGCCCAGGCGGCCTTGCTGGGATAAAGCTTCGAAACATTGTCAAAGTAAGGATGGATGCTGGTTCCGTGGATCTCATCTCCACGGTAAGAAACGTCGTCCACGCCAACTGAAAGCGTGAGCTGGCCGGAAGGAGTGACAAACCACCACACGCCGGACCGCTGCTCGACTTTATAGAAATTCCCGGCGCCGTAGAGTTGCGCCGATGCAAAAGAAAAGGAAATCAAGATTGCCGCCAGTATTCCGTGCCGCATCTTCATCCTCCTCAACCTCCTCTCCATCCGAATCGTGAAATGAACCGCGGACCTTTCCGGCCGCAACGCGTCCAGGGCGCAAAGCACGTGCCGTTGCCACTCTCGTTTAATTTCTGTGCAACGGGGAAATTTTCAGCAACACCGTCCCGTGCGACGGCACTCTGGCACTGTATCGATCTTCAAAGGTTCCCTTGTCCGCGTGTTCCCACAGGTCGCGGACAGTGCATTTCCCGGAAAACCCAATGTCGCTCCAATTGACGGTCATCCGGTGCGCCGTAGCGTCTCTATTCAAGAGCGCCACGGCTTTCGAGCCGCCTTCAAGCTCCTTGGACCACACTTGAAGTTTCCCGTTGTCAGTTTCCTGAACGACGTCTCCCTGCAGGCCCAACGGATCCTGATCGACAGCGATCACTTCCTTGTTCATGATGATCTCCCTGGCGTAGCGAGGCATGTGGAAGACATCATTCCCAAGGAAAAGCGGAGCTGCCATGATCGCCCACATGCTGAACTGGGTTCGCTCTTCCGTTTCATTCAGCCCGCCCGGCACGCCCACTTCCAGCATGTCCGGGTAATTCCATCCTTTCCCGGGTCCAACAAACCTTGTGCTCGGATGCCGATTGGCATCGATGTTCCTCAGCAAGCCCTGCCAGGTCCCGCCGATTTTGGCCTTCCCGTCCCAAATATCGATATCTCCACTGGTCCGCCAGAAGGTGCCGGCGTTTCTTCCCCACTCCCAGGGATCTCCTCTGCCCCAGGAACAGATCTCAATACAAAAAACCGGAAAACTCTTTCTTATTGCCTCGGCAAATTCCGTGTATTGCTTCCTGGGATTCAGGCCCGCATCGCGCCCGCCGCACCAATCGATCTTTACCCCGTCAAACCCGAATTTTTTCCACTGTCTGACGTCATCCTCATAGTGGCCCAGCGACCCTGCTCCCGCGAACGTGCTGCCGCATTTCCCTTTTCCCGCGTCCGTATAGGTCCGCACCTTTAATCCCTTCTTGTGGATGTAGTCGGTCACCACCCTGAAGCCGTGGGGAAAGGTGCGCGGGTTCGGCTGGATCTGGCCATTCTTATCCCGGTAATGATCGTGGCACTCAATAGTCAAGTACGTATAGCCGAGATCGCGCAGGCCGGAGGTGACAAAGAAGTCGGCGAGCTTCCGGTAATATGCATCGTCCCATCTGTACATCGTGCCGCAGTGGTCGAAATTCCACGGTTCCCACCCCATGGGAGGTACCCGGTTGCTGGGAGGCCAGCCTTTCGCAACACTGGCAACCAGCAACGTCAGGACAGCCGCCCATCCCAGCCTACCAGCCAGAAGAGAGCGCTTCCGTGTCTCGCGAGGTTTACGTCTGCTGGACATAACGACTTTCCTCCTTCGCGGCGTGCCTTATGGCCATGTAATCAAGCCCGCCGCGCGGCCTCCGGTTTCTGGTTCTATGGAGGTTCAATCCACGGTGCCGTATTTTAGCGCCAATTCGCCGGCCCGGCGCATCTTTGTCATCCTCGATCCACGTCATGCCTGGTGAAGGGTGTTCTTATGTAGTGGTTGTGTCCTCACTGCCGTTTTCTGCTCGACACGGCCGCATCATTTTGCCGGGTTCAGCAGTGCCTGGTACACCGTAGCACGGGCAAGTTCCTGCAAGCCGCCGACGTAGGGACCTCCGCCCAGGCGCTGCACCATTCCCACAAAAACGATATCGTTGACTGGGTCAACCCAGAACCAGGTGCCAGCCGCGCCGTCCCACATGAAGGTCCCCCGACCGACGGGAGCGTCGGCCAGGCCCGGATTGACAAAGACTCCAAAATCGTAGCCGTATCCGAAACCCGGCCGCACCACTCCCCAAAAGCGCATGCCGTTTTGCGTCCCCATCAGGCTGGCCGGAAGGTGGTTTGCCGTCATCAGCTTCACGGTTTCGGGGCCCAGTATGCGCACACCGTCGAGCTCGCCACCGTTCAGCAGCATCTCGGCAAACCGCAGGTAATCCGTGGCCGTGGAAACCAGTCCGCCACCGCCCGACGGCAACCCAGGCTCCGCCTTCGAATAACTCACCCCCAGGGACCTGGCGCTGGCAGGAACCAGGCCCTTCCCGGGCTCCCACTGGTAAAGGCTTGCGAACCGATCCCTTTTCTCCGGCGGAACGTAGAAGCCCGTATCCTTCATGCCAAGCGGTTCAAAAATGTGGTCTCGCATAAAGTCGGGCAGGGATTCTCCTGACAGCTTTTGGACCAGGTATCCCTGAATATCCGCCGAGATGCTGTACACCCAGCGCGTTCCGGGCTGGTAGAGCAGCGGGATGGTGGCCAGCCTGTCAATCATCTGCTGCAGTGAGGCGGAATGCAGAACGCCCTTGGCCCGGTACATGCGGTCCACCGGAGTGTTCCCGAAGCCATAGGTGAAGCCCGCCGTGTGCGTCATCAGCTCGCGCATGGTGGGCGGGCTGATGGGGTTTTCGACCTCCATCCGGCCCTCTGCGTCAACACCCTTGAAGACCTTCAGATGCGCGAAGGCGGGAATATATTTTGAGATGGGATCTTCCGGGTCCCATTTGCCTTCTTCGTAAAGAATCATCATGGCAGTGCTGGTGATGGGCTTGGTCATGGAGAAAATGCGAAAAATCGTGTCTTTCCGCATGGGGCCTCCGGTGGCAAAGCCCTGCTTGCCATAGGTCCGGAAGTCAACCACTTTGCCGTGGCGGGCCAGGATGGTGACCGCGCCCGCGAACTCTTTTTGATTCACCACGCGCTGCATCAGGGCGTGCAGGCGCTTAAGCCGTTTCACCGAAAAGCCCTCGGCAACGGGGTTCACTTCCTGGAACGCCAAAGTGGGATTCGATACTCTTGCCGCATCGCCGCCGTGCGTCTTCAAAGAAGCCGCACGCCCCTGAATTCCGCCGGCCGCCACGAGCGCTGCGACAACTGTCCACAGCCCCAGCCTGATCCACCCACAGTGCCATCTTTGCATTGTTGTCATGCTCGCACCTCTTTCTACAGTTGGCTCGGAGTACGTTCCCATCATCGATCAGGAAGACCGGAGCGGATAACGCATCGCCTCGCAGAGACTCTGCAGTTTTTCCCTCAAATCGGGTCCCGATCATCCGATGGCAGCAACAATGGGTAGGTAGGACGGGGTACCGTGCTGCATCTTCCCCAAACACGTGACGCATAGGTCGCGTCATGTGCAATCCTTGCTTCCACGGTTGCCGCAAAAATCAAGACCCCAACTTACCGCAAAAATCACCAATCACCAATCGCAATCACCGATGAGGCGGCGATACGTCTATGAAGGAGGTAGAAGGGGATGTTGCTGGCGGGGGGGCAAATGAGGGGCCCGTTTGCAGAAGTTTTGGGGCGGGCTCCATGCCCGCCCCGGGAAATCGACCGTTTCCGTTGCGTCGTTACTTCCCATTCATCTGGACCGGCAAACGCTGAATCAGCAGGGGTGCTTCGGCAAGCGTGTATTGGCCGTGGTTCTGGCTTTGCGCCATGAGCTGCACGCCACGTGGCATCGCGAAGTTGATCGATTCTCCAATCGCCGGCAACTCCAGTTTCCGAACCACAAGGTTGTTCCCTTCACGAACGCAGATGAGGGAGTCCTTCGTTGCTGAAGTTCGTTCGTTCGACTCGACCACTATCAGGCCGTGCGGGCTTCCCTTGGCTTTGCCAACAATGTTCACCCAGTTGACTCCCCCGTCGAACAGGCGTCCATAGTACAGATTGTAGTCCCCCGCTGGCAGGGTCATGTGTCCCCACTGCGCTTCATTGGGAAGAGTAAATGAGCCGCGAAAGGTAGTTGTCGAAAGGCTCCCTGCCTGCTGTGCCCTTGCGCCAGACGCACTCAGAGCGAGAAATACCACCGAAAGTCCCACCAAAGTCATCAAGCTTCGAATCGTTTTCATCACGCGCCTCCAGGTTTTGATTTGCCGCAGGCGGTGCGGGATGCTCGTGCCCCCCGCTTTCCGTCCGTCCCCAGCGGCTTCGGTCCATTGACCGCCTTCAATCTGTAAGGCGCAGAACGGCTGCAAAAACTATCATCATCCGCAAAAGATTTTTCGTCCCTTCGGGCACCGGATTGCCGCTTGCCGTCATGGTATTCCTGGCACAAGTGGTATTGGTTTCCCGGGGGGCAGTTGATGCCGAGGAGGCCTTCATCCAATGAAGCCACACTATTGCTCCCGGCATGGGGCACGGGGGACCGTGCTGCTCTGGACAAGCTGACTCCAATCGTCTATCAGCAGCTGCGCCGCCTGGCGCGCATTTATCTGAATCGCGAGTACCCCGGCCACAGCCTGCAGGCATCACAATCAGTGCTTTCCTGAGTGAAGGCTCTTCAAAGGTAATAGCCCATGGTTGAAAACCCGCCAACTGATGACTACAACCTCTCGCTTCGTGAGACCGCAAACACTCCAAAGCACGAGTGTTTGCGCCAGCCGCCAAAGGCCTCCGCGGCCAGTGAATGGCCGCGGAAAGCCATCGTGCGAGGAAAAGAATTCGTATCGACGTTTAGGGTACCAGTGTGCGCAGCCATGGCGCGAAGGACACCGATCCAGACTCAGTCGAACACCCGCTCGCGCCTGATGCAGGTCCGCCAGCGCATCCCCACCAGTTTTTCGTGGCGTTAACCGTTCCGGAGCCGGCATTATAAACGCCGTACGTTCCATTGCCGCCCAGCAGGTTGTTGAGGTTTGCCTTCACCAGCGCGTCCGTGTTGACCACAATATCCTCCGTCTCATTATTGATCGTGTTGTGCGAAATAACGGTGCCGGTAATGTTCGAGACGCCAAACACATTGATCCCGGTTGGACCAGAAGTCGCTGTTTGCCCTGTATCCTCGCCGTTGCCGGAAATCCAGTTCTCGGTAATCACGTTATCGTTTAGATCCATGTTTGGCCCGTGGGCGTGGAGCGACACGCCGGGGTGGCCATTGTTGGTCAACTTATTGCCGGTGACCACATTGCCGGAAACCCTCCCGTCCGTGATGGGGCTAAAAAGGCCAACGCCCGCACCGCCGCCGCCACTGGTGCCGTTGGCGTTCGAGACATTGTCGGCAATAGTGTTGTCAAAGACTCCGAACGGTGAAGTGGCATCGGGATTATATGGCGTGTGCGAAGCCAGGGTAATCCCGCAGTCCTCGGCGTTATCCTCCACCGTATTGCCTACGATCAGGTTGTCGAAGGTCGGTCCGGTCTCATCGCTCAGCAGGATACCTCCGGCATTATTTGTCACCGTATTGCCCGCCACGGTCGAATGGTTCACGTCAATCAGATGGATTCCCTGACCGCAGTCGTTGCCTTCCATGGTGTCAAACGGTTCAGCAGTATTAAGGCCCGAGCATGACCCACCGGAAAACTTTACATCGTTGTCAAGGACCTGATTGTCCTCCACGGTAACCGACGTGGCATTGGTCACAAGGATTCCTTCGTAGTCGGCACCCTTCACCGTAAATCCGGTCACCACGACGTTTCTGAGGCCAGGATTGCCCATGCCATCAATGTAAATACCGTTGTTTTGATTACTCGCATTGATCACGGCGTTCGCGCCAATCAGAGTGACGGGCTTCGTGATCTCCACATCCTCGGCATAGGTACCCTGCGCCACCAGAATCGTACTGTTGGGCATTGCGACCGCCACAGCCTCGCCAATCGTGGTATAACAGCCCGGCGCCCCGGACTGACTGACACACAGCGGGGCTGCGACCGCTGACTGGCTAAGTCCTGCGATCAGCATTGCGCCAAGCACGATCATCGATAATTGAAAATAACTGCTCCTACTCGTACGACATGTATGCTGCATCATGAGTCTCCCTCCTGATCAGTGAAACTTCACTGCGATGAATTTTGGTGAAATGCCCCTTACAGACAGCGGTTCAAGCCTCCGGCTTTGCCGGCAAACCTCTTTTCTCTTACTAAGCCCCTTCCCTCGCCCCCTCCGAAACTGAAACCTTCCTGCCCCGATGGCGGTGGCTTCCGGAACGTGTCTCCTTCGACACCTTGTATAGAAGACATTGTAACCGTTTTCTTCGGTGGGCCCCTCCACTAACCCATCAGAAGCGCCAATCTATCGATCCGCCACAACATGCTGGCAAACAGCTGCCGGGCCGGAGCCTGGCAACTGGACAATCGCCCTCACGGTTGAACAGCACCGGCGGGCGACGGCAGGTTGATTCAAAGTATCCGTTGTGGGTGCTCTTCTCCTGCTCGCCATAGATCGGGGCGTGGGTCGAATCCAGTCCAACACCGCTCGATGGCTTCGACCTTTCCGATCAGCTTCCTATTGATGCGCGCCAGACCCGTGAAGTTATCCCTCGCCGCCAGCATCTCCATCTCGAAGGTCCGCACCCTGATGGTCAGCGCAGCATCACGATCCCGGAGTTTCTCCGAACTGATCAACCGAAAAACCTGGCCCTACGGCAGGGGCTTCGCATCGTTTACATCCTCGTATCCAGCCAGCCGAATGTGCACCGGCCGCCACATTAGACCGGCAAAAGGAAACCGAGTATTACTCGCCCGTGAATCGGTCAGGTGCTCCTCGACGAGCTCGCCGAGTCCCCAATGCTCACCCAACTCCCGCACCATAATCAATCCACCGTCGGAAGTCAGCCTCGAGCCCTGGAATCCGACCCGCAGAAATCAATTGAAGGGCATTTGAAAAGGCTGTTTTGGGCTCTCACTCACCGGGTGTCTACCTGCTGATGACCAAGTTGACGCTGAAACCAGCATCAACTCTGACCCTGGAGGTCAGCAGGAAGTTGCTGATGAGTTCTCAAAAAGGAAATCTGGGCTCGAATCGCCTTCACCACGTACCTCCAGGTTTCAATTTGCCGCAGGCGGTGCGGGATGCTCGTGCCCCCCGCTTTCCGTCCGCCCCCAGCGGCTTCGGTTCATTGACCGCCTTCAATCTGTAAGGCGCAGAATGGCTGCAAAAACTATCATCATCTGCAAAAGATTTTTCGTCCCTTCGGACACTGGATTGCCGCTTGCTGTCATGGTATTCTTGGCGCAAGTGGTATCTATTTCCCGGGGGGCAGTTGATGCGGAGGGGACTTTCATCCAACGAGGCCACGCTATTGCTCCAGGCATGGGGCACTGGAGACCGTGATGCTCTTGACAAGCTGACCCCAATCGTCTATCAGCAACTGCGGCGCCTGGCGCGTCTTTATCTGAATCGTGAGCACCCCGGCCACAGCCTGCAGGCCACGGCCCTGGTCAATGAAGCCTATCTGCGCCTGGTGGACTACAAGCACATGCAGTGGCAGGACCGCAGCCATTTCTTTGCGGTTTCGGCGCAGCTGATGAGGCGCATTCTGGTGGAACATGCGCGCCGGCACAACCTCAAGCGCGGAGGGAACGTGCAGCATGTCTCGCTGGATGAGGCGGCTGTCGTGGGCGGCAAAAGGACGGAGGATCTGCTGGCGCTTGACGACGCGATGAATGCGCTGGCACGGCTCGATGCGCGCAAAGCGCAGGTGGTCGAACTGCGCTTCTTTGGCGGGCTCAGCGTGGAGGAGATTGCCGAGGTGCTGAAGGTATCGCCGATCACCGTGATGCGCGATTGGACCACTGCTAAAGCCTGGCTCTATCGCGAGCTGACCCGGGGAAATCCTGATGGACACGGAACGATGGAAACAGGTCGATAGCCTTCTTCACCTGGCGCTGGAGCGTCCGGCTGAAGAGCGTGAGGCATATCTGCGGCGCGCCTGTGGCGGCGACCTGGTGCTGGAGCGCGAAGTCCGGTCGCTGCTGGCCTCGCGGCAGCAGGCAGGAAGCTTCCTGGAGAGTCCGGCTCTGGAGGTGGCCGCGCGAGCTCTGGCTCACCGGGGCAGCGAAAACACACAGGGAAATAGCGAACTGCCCGTTGGGCTGGCGGTCTCCCATTACGACATTCTTGAAAAGCTGGGTGGCGGGGGGATGGGGGTGGTGTACAAGGCTGAAGACACCACGCTTGGGCGGTTCGTCGCCCTGAAGTTCCTGCCGGAAGAATTCTCCCAAGACCCTCAGAGGCTGGAACGCTTCCAGCGCGAGGCCCGTGCTGCCGCCGCTCTGAACCATCCCAACATCTGCACGATTTACGAAGTCGGCGAACACGAAGGCCGTCCCTTCATTGTCATGGAGATGATGGAAGGTGCGACGCTCAAGTACCTGATGGAGGGCAAGCCCATTGCGACGGGCATGCTGCTCGACTGGACCATCCAGGTTTCCGACTCCCTGGACGCAGCCCATCAAAAGGGCATCGTCCACCGGGACATCAAGCCGGCCAACATTTTTATCACCACGCGCGGCCAGGCGAAGATTCTCGATTTCGGCCTGGCGAAACTCGTCCGGAGCGGGCGGGCCGGGGCAAGGGTTGTAACAGAAGATTATGCGAGGCCCTCCGACGCTAGCTTGACCGTAACCGGCCAGCTGATGGGGACGGTGGCCTACATGTCGCCCGAGCAAGTGCGCGGGGAGAATCTTGACGCGAGGACGGACCTCTTCAGCTTTGGTGCCGTGTTCTACGAAATGGCGACGGGAAGGCCGGCTTTCAGCGGCGAAAGTACGGCGGAAATCTTCGCCCAGATTCTGAAGGAAGAGCCTCCCGCACCCCGGACCCTGAACCCGGAACTGCCAGCAAAGTTTGAGGAGATCATCGGCAAGTGTCTTGAAAAAGAGCGCGACCTTCGCTACCAGGACGCCGCAGACCTCCTCACCGACCTGAGGCGCCTGAAACGCGACACCACTTCCAGCCATTCGGCTGCCGCCGCGGCAATATCATCACAGGGGGGAAAGGCCACAGGAACATCACCATTTCACAACACAGGCGCCGACACTCAGAAAGACAGTACCGATTCGCAGGTAGTTGCGGCGCTGGCCAGACGGCACAAGAAAGCTTTGTACGGGGCTGTGGCAGTGACGGTCACTGCGATTGTCGTGCTTGCGTATTTTTTCCGCCCCACTCTCCCGCCACCTACTGTTTCCGGCTACACGCAGCTCAGCAACGACGCAGCAAGCAAGGCGCTGATCGGAACTGACGGCGCGCGGCTCTACTTTCACGAAAGGGGTGTTGGACCAGTTCAGATGCCAGTCAATGGGGGAGACGCAGCGCCAATCCCTGCCGGTTTTCAGGGCATGCCGTACCTGATCTCAAGCGTCTCCCCGGACGGGTCCAAACTGCTTGTCATAGAGAGGAAGAACTTGGGCTACGCCGCTGCGCCTCTGTGGGCGGTGCCGACTCTGGGCGGCTCGCCCGTTCGTTTGGCGGATATTGATAGTAATGGCGGCGCCTGGTCGCCCGATGGCAAGATGCTGGTATACACGAGGGACAACTCGCTTTACCTTGCCAACGCTGACGGCACCGCATCCCGCAAGCTGGCCGATCTGCCGGGGCCCCTTGCGATTAACATAGAGTTCAGAACTTCCACAGTTTCGCCCGTATGGTCGCCCAACGGCCAGGAAATTGCCCTCACCATCGCAGATCCTAGAACGTCTGTCGTCCATCTGTGGGAGCTTTCGGCAGAGGGCAAGGACCTGCACGAAATGTTTCCCAACTGGCATGACGGGGCGGGCGAGTGCTGTGGCGTCTGGATGCCGGATGGGAAGTACTTCGTTTTCCAGGTCCTCCACGGAGGCCGCTTAAACCGAGTTTCTCAGCTCTGGGCGGCGCGCGAGGCGGGCAGCTTTTTACACAAAGTGAACCGCGAACCCGTACAGCTCACGGCAGGAGCGACTTCTTACAGCTTTCCTGTGCCCGGCAATGATGGCAGAAAGCTCTACGCCGTCGCCGGCCTCAGGCGCGGCGAACTCGAACGCTACGATGCCGGCTCAAAAGCCTATGTGCCGTATATGGGCGGGATTTCGGCGGAGGACGTCTCCTTTTCGACGGATGGCCAGTGGGTCGCTTATGTTTCCTATCCTGGCGGTATCCTGTGGCGCAGCAAATTGGATGGCAGCGACAAGCTCCAGCTTATTTCCTCGCCTCTTTATGCAGTCTCTCCTCGCTGGTCGCCCCATGGAAAAGAGATTGCCTTTTATGGATTTCAGGCCGACAAACCGCCCCGAATTTACGTGGTTCCTTCCGGAGGCGGTTCGCCTCAGGAATTGACGCCCAACTACCCGGGCGTGCAGGTCGATCCTGTGTGGTCGCCGGACGGCAAGTCAGTGGCTTTTGGGGGCGGAGGCGGCGGTCCAACGGCTATACATATTGTGGATATCAAAACACGCCACGTTTCCCTGATACCGGGATCAAAGGGAATTTTTTCCCCTCGCTGGTCGCCCGACGGAAGATACCTTGTGGCCATTCTCGCCGATTCCAGCAGCCTGATGCTCTTCGATTTCAAGACTCAGAAGTGGACCACACTCTTCAGAGGGGTCGCCTCCTGGCCCAACTGGTCCCATGACAGCCGCTTTGTTTATTTTCTGCACATTCACGGCAACCCGCCGGGCGTGGAGCGTGTCGGGATTCCGGACGGGAAAGTCGAGCAGGTTGCGAGTCTGAAAGGACTCCAGATCACGGGCGTCTTTGGGGAGTGGTTGGGTCTTGCTCCGGATGACGCGCCGCTGGTGCTCAAAGATGCCGGAACCCAGGAAATTGTCAGCATGGACTGGCATGAGCCGTAGCCGCTCTTGGGAATGTTACCTCGCGCAACGGCCACCTTGCCCTCGCCCGTGGCACTGAGTCGAGCGACGCGGTCCTGATCAGGAGCTTCCAGTAATGGCGAGATGGCTCGGCATTCCCGCACTCTTCGGACACCGGGTGGCCTAACAGCGGGCTGAGCGGGAATCTACACCATGGATGAACGCTGGCGGGAAGTCGAGCGGATTTACCTCGCAGCGCTGGAGCGGGAAAAGAGCGCGCGGCGGGCGTTTCTGGCTGAAGCCTGCGCGGGTGACGAAAGTCTGCGCCGCGAAGTGGAATCCCTGCTGGCGCAGGACGACCAGGCTGGAAATTTCCTGGAGTCTCCAGCCATCGATGCTGCGGTAGAGCGCCTAGTGGCGGATGGCAGCTTGTCAGGCTCGTCCACGCCACTTGAGCTCGGCGCCATGGTGGCGCACTATCGCCTGACCGGGAAACTCGGTGAAGGGGGCATGGGCGAGGTGTATCGTGCCAGGGACACGAAGCTGCAGCGCGACGTCGCCTTGAAAATCCTGCCGGAAGCGATGGCCCGAGACGCCCAGCGCATGGCCCGATTTGAGCGTGAAGCGCAGGTACTCGCTTCACTCAATCATCCCAACATTGCAGCGATCTACGGTCTTGAAGAATCGAACGGCATTTGCGCGCTGGTGATGGAGCTGGTGGAGGGCAAGACGCTTGCGGAGCGAATTCACGGGCTCGCGGGAGCGGATTCGAGAACAGTTCCCGTTGACGAAGTGTTGACCATCGCCAAACAAATCGCGGAAGCGCTGGAATACGCGCACGAGCGCGGCGTCATCCATCGCGATCTGAAGCCGGCAAATGTGAAGATCACGCCTGAGGGCACGGTGAAGGTGCTTGACTTCGGTCTGGCCAAGGTGCTGAGCCCCCAGGATTCGGCTGCTGCTCTCGACCCGGCCAACTCGCCGCCGCTGAACGCGATGGCCACACAGGAGGGAATGCTTCTGGGCACGGCAGCCTACATGAGCCCCGAGCAGGCCAAGGGTCAACGTGCAGACCGCCGGGCCGACATCTGGGCGTTCGGCTGCGTGCTCTACGAGATGCTCGCGGGGAAGGAAACCTTCGAAGGCGAAACCATGTCCGACGTGCTGGCGGCAGTAATCCGCGCCGAACCGGACTGGACTGCGATACCCGAATCAACCCCGCCGCCTATTCAAAGCTTGGTTCGCCGCTGCCTGCAAAAGGACCACCGCCAGCGCCTGCAAGCCATCGGTGACGCGCGCATCACGATCGAAGAAGCGCTGACCGGAGCGGATTCTGTAGCGGCGGTCTATGACCGCCGGCGGTCAGCCCAGGAAAAATCCGGACCTGGTAGAACCCGGCTGCAGCGCATCGTGCCATGGGTCATTGCTGGCCTGCTGGCGGGAGCATCGATCACGGTCGTAGTGCTATGGAAATTGGCCGCTCCCGTGTCGCAGGACATTGCGGCTTCCTTCTATATCCCTCCCCCGCCGAACACCGCGTTTGCCGAATTCGGGTTCGTGGCGGGCCCGGTGGTGGTTTCTCCGGACGGCAGGCAACTTGCATTTTCGGCCACGGATGCGAGCGGCGTCACCAGACTCTATGTTCGGCCTTTGGCGTCTGACAACGCGCAGGCCATCGCCGGCACGGAAGACGCAACACGGCCATTTTGGTCGCCCGATGGCAGCTTTCTGGGGTTTTTCGCTGACCAGAAGCTGAAGACCGTGAATCTTGCCAACAAAAACGTCGTGGCCCTTGCCGACGCCTCATGTCCGGACATTGGAGGGGTCTGGAGCCCAAGCGGGACCATTCTATTTGCGCCTCGCTGCCACGGACCGCTTGACGGAATTCCCTCCTCGGGAGGAACCCCCAGCCCTGTCACCAATCCCGGGAGTGGCAAAGAGGTCCTCGGGTCGCCCTTCTTCCTTCCAGACGGCCAGCGTTTTCTGTACATGTCTACCTCTGGCCCCAGTGCTCCCGGGTCAATCTGGATGGGTTCGCTCAGTTCGAGCGAGCGGAAGCTTGTCCTCAAGGGCGCCAGTTCCCCCGAGTTTGCCTCCGGATATCTCATGTTCCTTCGGGATAACCGGGTCTTCGCACAAACCTTTGATCCTTCAACAGGCGTACTCACGGGTGAAGCCAGGGCAATTGCCGATGCGCAGGCGTTTTCAGTGTCAACGAACGGAGTTCTAGCCTACCAGGGCGGGTCGCTGGAAGGACGTCTCGAATGGTTCGACCGCAGAGGCAACCCGTTGGGCAGCGTCGGTCCGGTAGCAGAGTACCAGGCCGCCAAGATTTCGCCCGACGGCACGCACGTTCTTGCCGACGTCGTGAATCCACAGTCGAAATCGTGGGACATATGGTCGTATCCTGCCGCGGGCGGACCTGGGACGCGGCTGACGTTTCAACCGGGGGTCAAAGCCTTTGCGGTGTGGTCGCCGAACGGGAAGTACATCGCCTACTCTTGCCAGCCCGGCGGCAAGGAGGGGATCTGTCGCAAACCCGCGGATGGATCCGGAGCTGAGGAAACCCTTACCACGTTTGGCGCCGGCGTTTCCCGTGTCAACGTCGTTGATTGGTCACCTGACGGCCACTATCTCACCTTCGACGAATTCGTTACCGGGGCGCAGGGCTCTGAGGATTGGATACTCCCTTTGTTGGGTAACCACAAGCCATTTCGAGTTACCGCCGTGAGCGCCGGCGAATATGACGGACACTTTTCTCCTGACGGCCGCTGGCTGGCCTATTTTTCCTTTGAGACTGGACGGCCACAGATCTATGTGGTCCCGTTTCCGGGTCCGGGGGGCAAATTTCAAATTTCACAAAACGGCGGCTGGCTGGTCCGGTGGGATAAGAAAGGGCACCTCTATTTCCTGAGCCTGGGTAATCGGCTAATGGAGGCCGACCTTGCCACCAGCGCTGCATCTTTGCACGTGATTGCCATCCGTTCCCTTTTTCAAATGAGCCTGCCAAGCTTCGCGGCTTCATTCTTCGATGTGAGTGCCAATGGCAACCGCTTTCTCGTCATCACCAGCGCCGATCCCAGTGCTTCACAGTCTATCGGTGTGCTGCTCAACTGGCCATCGAAACTGAAAGGGAATGAATGACGCTGGTCTTAGCACGGCACCATTCCAGGCACGGCAGCCTCGCTGGTTGCAGGCATTAGAATCGCAATGCTTGTACCACCCACCCAAGACCAGGGATCAGGTGCTTTGGGAAGAAATGGCGGCGACATTGCTCTCTGATCTGAAGTATCCAGGGAGGGGTGACTTCGCCGGTTACCACCAGGACGCCCCCGACCAGGCAGGCACGCAAGTCTCTTATGGCGGGAGGTGTTCCACCAAATGGTGTTTTTATCACTCGCAGATTCAGAATCAGCCTGTTGCAGCCCTGCTTCGAAAACTCCTCAAGCTTTTTGCGGGTTTCGGTGGCTAAGCCGGCATCGAACCTGACACCTGCCGAAAGTGCACCCAGGACCCTTTTGATAACCGGCGGTTTATCGATAGTCAGGACCTGTCTTTCACTGACCTGCATCGCGGACCCTTCGCTTTCATCGCTTCACGGTGATAACAGTAGCCTATGGTAATCACCTGATGACTAACCATGCAATGGAACTTCGGTTCTAGTACCCTCTTGCGGCCCCCGGTCCTGTCAGGTGGCCGAAAAGAGCCTCAACATCCGCCCGAAGGGCGACAAATCCAGGCGCAGTTATCAGCGCGCCCCCCAGTCGGAGCTGCAAAACCCTGTTTCGCAGCTCCGAAGGCTGCACAGGCCAAATCCAGCCAAAAATCTTATGGAAACTCACTCTGGCTGATGCTGAAAGGGCGCAACCTGGCATTCACGTGTAAAGGCTTGTTGCCTTAGACACTTACCTCCTGTTCCCACCCTTCGTAACCCCGTTTCCTGACGGCAACTAAGTGCTTGCCGGGAGGAATCTGCGCTGTGGCGGGCGGGCGGCGCATCAGGCGCTGGCCTCGGTGCATCTACGATCTCGCGCAGCGAGAAAGTTCCGGCCATCGTTCACGACAGCGGACCCCTTGCAGTCATCAGAGTATCCTGCGCCGTCTGAGTAGAGGCAATTCCCGCAGAAACTGCGCTGCGGTCATGGCGTCACGCGATTCCAACTCCGCCCAGCTTCGCTGGCCGCAGGCTTTAAGAGCCAGCGGATGCGCCTTCTGCACCATGTTTTCAGAGACGTCTACCCGCTCGAAATCCAAAATGCCAACCTAATCCCCTAGGCTCGAGATGCATACGACATAGTTAATAGCTTGGAAGATGAAGGGCTAAAAAATCCTTGACATGCATTTTGGATGGTGATAATAATCACAACGCTGTGGGGGAAATAGTAGATTCCGATTACACAGTGCGGCGTGCCTCACAGCGCGTAATGTACCAAAGGTGCCGTGCAGACCTTCAGGAACCCTGCCAACGACTACCCAAGGTTTGATGTGTTGCTCATTCGGGCTTTTGCGTCGGGCGATTTAAGAAAACTGAGACAATGAGAGGAACCCAGACCATGAAGACCAGTAGTTTGGTCAAAGTGGGAGTGTTTCTTGCGCTCATGGGAATGTTTTCCGTCCCGATGTTTGCGCAAGGGTTGTTTGCCACTTTGACTGGTATTGTAAGCGACCCTTCGGGTGCAGTCGTACCAAACGCCACCGTGAAACTGATAAACGAATCATCGGGTTCCACGATGATCACAAAAACGAACTCATCCGGTTACTACACTTTCGCCGCCGTAACCGCCGGCAATTTTACTTATAAGCTGACGGTCACAGCCAAGGGGTTTTCCACCTATGAGGCGCCAGGAATGGAGCTTCTGGGCGGCCAAAAACGGAATGTCAACGTCACGCTCAAGGTCGGCAGCACAACTCAGACCGTAGAGGTCTCGGGCGTCGCCACCTCCCTGGTGCCTGTTGACTCAGGTGCAAAATCAGAAACACTGACCACCAAACAACTCACTAACTTCATCACCATCGGCACCAACGCAGCCTCGTTCATCAAAATCATGCCGGGATTTGCTGTCAAAAACGGCGTGACGAACGCGGCCAATTACACCGGCCAAACGATCGGCATCAATGCCAACGGCGATGCCGGCAGCCAGAGCCCGCTTAACAACGCCTACTCATATGACGGCCTGCCCGGCAATTCGCTGGACATCATGGCAGATGGTGCGCATGTGTCAGATCCCGGGTGCAACTGCGATACACCCGTGAACCCGAATTCGCACATGATCGCCGAGATGAAAGTCGACATGACGAATTTCAGCGCTGCCACCGAAAAGGGACCTATTGTCGTAACTTCGGTGACGAAATCGGGAGGCAGCCACTTCCACGGTTCCGGTTTCTTTTCAGCGCGCAACTATGCGCTGAATTCCAACGACGCCTTGTTCAATGCCGAGGGCGCCCCGAAGCCGCAGAACAAGTACTATTACCCCGGTTTCACCATCGGCGGCCCCGTACTGATCCCGGGAACAAGTTTCAACAAGAACCGCAACAAGCTGTTCTTCTTCACTGGATACCAGTACTTCTACCAGGTGCTGGATACCGGTTTGCTCCGCGCAACGCTTCCGACGCCGAGCATGATGAACGGCGATTTCTCGACGG
>JBJKQK010000053.1:0-41371 GCA_046705285.1 Terriglobia bacterium | reverse complement strand
TTCAGTTACGTGTCCGCAGCGCTGACAGGCGATGGCACTCTGGGCGTGTGCTATTACCCGGGCGAAACCGGAAGCCGGACGAACCTGTACGACATCACATGGGGGTTCCGTATGACCGTCAATATGTCCAGGATGGGAGGTGGCACGGGGCACTCACGGGCACGCTGGTTCGATCCCACAAACGGAACCTTTCGAACCATTGGCAGGATTGCGAACTCGGGTTCTCATACTTTTACAACCCCGCTTGTAAACAGCGAAGGAGATTTCGACTGGGTTCTGGTGCTCGAGAAGGCTTGAGAATTGATCATGGGACCGAAAGCATTCCGTGACGACCCGTTTCCCCACATGGAAATTCCCGCGGCGGGGATGCCGCCGCTACAAAACGGTCTGTTCCAACAATGGGCGGAGGATGTCGATCACGATCTCCGCATACATCGCGGTCTCTGCGATGTGTGCGGTCGGCTAACCGCTCCGCGCGGCCTTCATGACCGGGCAAATTCTTCACCCAATCTGTAGGCACGCTCCAGGTAGCTCCGCCTGGTTTCATCGTCCGTTACAGGCACACGATAGAAATAGACGTGTTCGACTTTCTTGACCCCCGGGTACCGCAGCCCCCAGTCATCAATAATTCGTGTCATGGGCGCCTCCCAGTCGGCCTTATAGTCCTGTTCGCTGAAGAGCGTGGTGCTGATGACAAGGGCTTTTTCATGGTGGAGCAGCGGCACCCGACCTTTCGTTTCGCCGCGCCAGCCCTCGGGCGTCAGGGCATAAGCATCGCCGTAGGAGAAGACCCGTTCGAACCACCCCTTGAGGATGGCGGGAAAATGCAGCCAGAACACGGGCGAAATAAAGGCAAGGCCCTGGGCATTTTTCACCTTCTCCCACTGGGCGACCACGTCTTTGGGCCTGTGGTCGTGGATGAATTTTGCCAGGGCCACCGTGTCTTTGTTACGGAGCCAGCGTGAAGTGAAGAACCTGGCAACGGGGCCGCATGCCATGTCCAGCACACGTTGCTTCAGGTCCATTCGTTCGAGGATCTCCGGGGGCATGCTTTCATGCACGTAGCTGGCAAAGTCTCGTGTGCGAAAGACCGGATCAAATCGAATGGCATAGAGGTCGACCACTTCACTGGTGTGGCCGGCATCCTGCAGCCCTCTGGTGAACTGCTGGAGAATGGCGTGGCAAAACGAGTTGGGATTTGGATGGGCGTACACGGTCAAGATTCTCATTGGACCACCTCCTCCAGTGGCTATAGGCAGCGTCGATGGCTGAGTGAAGGGAATCCGTTCTCTCGCGTTGTGGCGGCAAGCAACATGCTGCTCACCATAGGCCTTCCGCAAGCGACGACTGGATAGCGGCTGCTGCGATGAGTGCGGTCACGGATAATCGAGAATTGACTCTGATTCCTGTATACGCCGGAAAGACTCCAGATGCAAGCACGAAGCACACTGTCTTTCTGACCGATAGGGCGGCGAAAACTCCATGGCTGCGGAACTGGCGCCGCATATCGGCTTTAACAATTCCGGCAGTCATAGACCCCCGCCACAAAGAGCGGGGAGCGCGAGGTACGTCCCTTGGTCGTCGCCTGCAAAACGAGTTTCGGGTCGCAATCCGATATTGATCTATTGCGGAAGTTTCTCGTATCTGATATATCTGTGTCGCCAAACTAAGTGAAGGTAATGGCGAATGAATCGCAGACAACTGCTGGCGCTGTGGAGCACTCCATTGCTCGTCCGTGGGAGCCGGATCGCGTTTGGTGATCCTGCTGCGACCGCGACTCTGCACATTCCTGCAGACGCAACCCAATCCGCATTTCAGCTTGCAAAGCCCTTGTGGCCCGAAGGCCGGGAAAAGGAGATGAACCTCTTTGTGGGCTTCCGGGCGGTCTTTGACTCGCCTCGGGCCAAGCCGGTGGTCATACGAGTGGCAGGGGTTTCGCTTTACCGGCTGTTTGTGAACGGCGAATTCCACGGCTACGGCCCGGCGCGCGGCCCGCTCGGCTTTTTCCGAGTGGACGAATGGGACATCACTCCCAACCTCTCCGCAAAGAGCAACGTCGTGGCCATTGAAGTGGCCGGCTACAATATCAACAGCTTTTACATCATGAACCAACCGTCCTTCCTGCAGGCCGAAATCACGTCAGGCAGCCAGGTGCTGGCCGCAACCGGCGATCGCGGAAAACCTTTTGAAGCCCACATTCTTACCCAGCGGGTTCGGAAGGTGGAACGATATTCGTTCCAACGCACATTTACAGAGGTTTACCGCCTTCACTCCTGCGTGGATGAGTGGCGCAGCGATCCGAATCACCCGATCCGCGCGGTGCCCTGCAGCGTCTCGACCGAACGGCAACTGATTCCGCGGCACGTCGCTTACCCGCAGTTTGAGCTCCGCCAGCCTGAGCGGCGCATCATGCAGGGCGAACTCCGCACCGACGTGCAGGTGAAGAAACTCTGGAAGCCACGCTTCATGGCGGACATCGGCCCGGAGCTTCTGGGCTTCACCGAAAAACAGCTCACCGTGGTTCCGTCGTTTGAAATGCAGCATGTTGCCAACACAAACGTTACGCATCTTCAGGAACCCTATTCGTGGCAGACGCCATTGCGGCTGTCTGCGAAGCGCTTTCACATGTTTGACTTTGGAACCGACTTGAGCGGCTTTATCGGCGCCCATATCACTGCGCACGCCAGGGCCCGGCTCTACCTGACCTTTGATGAAACGCTGGTGCACGATGATGTCGATTTCAAACGGAACGCCACGGTCAACATTGTTGCCTACGAGCTGGAGCCGGGTACGTACGACGTGGAAACGATTGAGCCTTACACTTTCCGGTTTCTCAAGTTTCTCGCCCTGGAGGGCGACTGCGAAATTTCGCAAATCTACCTTCGCGAGTATGTGAATCCGAATGTCTGGGCCGCGCACTTCTATTCCAGCGATCCCGACCTGAATCTGCTGTTTGAAGCAGGCCGGCAGACCTTCCGCCAGAACGCCATCGACCTGTTCACGGATTGCCCCTCGCGCGAGCACGCGGGCTGGCTCTGCGACAGCTATTTTACCTCGCGCGCCGAGCACCATCTGAGCGGCAGTTCGACTGTGGAAGATGCCTTTATCGAGAACTTTCTTCTGCCCGAAGCGTTTGAGCACATTCCCGAAGGAATGCTTCCCATGTGCTATCCGGCCGATCAGTATGACGGGCAATTCATTCCCAACTGGGCGTTATGGTTTGTTCTCCAGTTGTACGATTACCTTGGGCGCAGCGGGAATAAGAAGATGGTTGAGGCACTGCGGCCGAGAGTTACAAAATTGTTCAACTATTTCCGGCCGTTCCAGAACGACGACGGATTGCTGGAAAAACTGAAAGGCTGGATCTTTGTTGAATGGTCGGCGGCAAACAATTACACGCAGGACGTCAACTACCCGACCAATATGCTCTATGCGGCAGCGCTCGAAGCCGCCGGTAAAATGTACGAAATGCCGGCGTGGGTGAAGCAGGCAGCATCCATCCGGGAAGCGATCCGTCGCCAGTCATACGACGGCCACTTCTTTGTGGACAACGCGGTCCGAAAGAACGGGAAGCTGCTTCCGACGCACAATCGAACCGAAGTGTGCCAGTATTACGCCTTCTATTTCGGCACGGCCACGCCCGTAACCTTCAGCACACTATGGAATGTTCTCTTAAAAGATTTTGGCCCCTCCCGCAGGAAGACCAGGCTGTTCCCCGATATCCCTGCTACGAATGCGTTCATGGGCAACGTGCTGCGTCTAGAACTGATGTCGCGCTATGGCACCTGCCGGCAACTGATCGAGGAATCCAAAGCGTATCTGCTCTATATGGCGGAACGCACCGGCACGCTGTGGGAAGGTATGACCAGAATGAGCGACAGCCTCGACCACGGCTTTGAATCCAACATTGTCAGCCTGCTTTACGGCAATGTCCTCGGGCTCTACCGGGTTGACTGGGTGAACAAGCAGGTTCACGTGCGGTTTGAGGATGCGGGGCTGGAGTCGTGCAACGGACGCGTTCCGGTTCCGGAGGGAGCGGTGTCTCTGCGCTGGAGGAAACGGAGCGGAAAGCTTTCCTATCAGATTGATGTTCCCGCCGGGTACGGTGTCACGATCGAGAACAAGAGCTCGCTGCCATTGGAAATCATGGGAAGCCGCTACGATACCTAGCCGCGCCGTGCCCACTCATTTGCCTGATTCCAATCAAGCGGTGACGGGGAGTTCGATTTGCCCGGCCGGTGGCGAACACATCGTGGTTTTTGCGACTAGTGCGGATACCGCAAGTTCCGTGGCTGGGGCATTGGTGCCCCAATCAGATGGCTCGCCCGGCTGCTGGCGCGGCCATCCTTTCCCGGGGGGCGAATGTTATTCATTTGTTGGGATAGCCGTTTTCGGCACGGATGAATCCTTGAGTTTCGCAAAGGTCGCGATGTACGATATGCCACCAGCGAAAGGCGGGAAGTCTGCGCCGGACTACTGCCAGATGATCTTTCCGGCTATTCATCCGCACTAGTCTCTTTTCGAAGCTCGTTCAAGCGCTCCATCAACTTCTCGGTCAGGTCGCGATAACGAGGGTCGCCGTACAGGTTATGAAGCTCTTTCGGGTCTTCCTGGAGATCATAGAGCTCGTATTCTTTGGGTATTTCCTCGTAATACTCGATGAGCTTGTAGCGTTCGGTACGGACTCCACGATTCTTGGGCACCATGTTCGGACCGGGGAACTCGTAGAACGCGTAGTACCAATCCTTGCGCCAGCCCGCACTGTTTCCGCGAATGAGCGGCACGATACTCCGGCCTTGAATCTGCGATGAAATCTTAACGCCTGCAAGATCCAGCACGGTTGGCGCAATATCTATATTCAAGACCATCTCCCGGAGCACCGTTCCTGGCTGGATCAGTTTCGGATAGCGGATATTCAGGGGAATCCGGATCGAAGGTTCATGCATAAACCTTTTGTCGATAAAATGCCATTCACCCAGAAAATAGCCGTGATCCGCCGTATTCATCACCACCGTGTTGTCGAGCTTGTGCGTTTCTTCCAGAACGCTCAGCAGACGGCCCAGGAACGCGTCCCCTGCCACCGAATTGGCGTTGTGGCTCTTGACCATCTGCTCCAGCGTCGAGCAGTACTCGAAGTCTCCGAGTTTGTTGTCGGCGTCCCTGAAGGCCCTGGGCTTCCCCGGATAGCCTTTCAGGTCGTCGTCGAACGTTTCCGGCTTCGGCACAAAGACCCCATCATATAGCTGCTGCAGATGACGAGGCCGGATGCCCTCGCCATGCGGGACCTTCAACCAGACAAAAAGGCAGAACGGTTTCTGTCGCCTGCCGCGAAGCCACCCGGCGGCGGCATCGGTGACCAGGGCATCCACATAGCCCTTGTACTGCTGGTCCGGCCCGATCTGCCCGTCATATCCTTCGGCGATGCGGGGATTCAGATAGGGTTGCTGCAGGATGTAGCCGAAATAATAGTTCCAGTAATGATTCCTCAGCGCACCCCTGATGTGAGACTTACCGCAGAAGGCAACCTCGTACCCAGCGTCATGCAGGTAATCCGAGATGATTTTCACGCCATCGGCAAGCGGCCGGTCCTTATTGTCAATCACCCCGTTGATTTTCGGATAGAGGCCGGTCAGTACCGCTCCGCGGCCGGGCGCACAAAGCGCATTCACCACAAAAGCGTTGCGGCACTGCAAACCCTCGAGCGCAACGCGGTCCATGTTGGGCGTATGCACCATGCGGTTGATCGTGTTGTTCTGGTCCCACGGCAGGACCGACGGGCCGGCCTTGGCCATATAGCCGAATTCGTCGGGCCTCTGGCCGTCGGTCATGAAGATCATAAAGTTCGGCCGATTGTCCTTACTTGTTTCAGCAGGCTTCCCCCGCGCCGCGGCTAGAGGAGCAGCCATCGCACCTCCTGCCGCTGCCCCAAGTTTTAAGACGTCACGGCGAGAGAGCTTGTTATGATTGCTCATATGATTCAACTTTTACCTTTCCCTGTGGATTTTTGAAGATGAAGAGGAATGCCCCCATGGTGCCTGCCCCAACGCACCCCGTGTTACTTACTGGTTAAACATGATCGACACCAAGTGCCTGTGACGCGCACCGAATTCGTTGCGGCCAATGGCGTCCCACAACGATTCGTCACCCGGTCGCTGGCGCGTCCAGCCTCGGGTAGAAGGCTGGGAGATTATAAAGGCCTCGCGCTTTGGGGCACGGATAAATCCGCGCCCTCTCACAGAAGACATAAACCGCAAACCGCAACAACGGCGGTCTTTGCTGCTCACTGTGGTGTTGCCCAAAGAAAAAGGCCTGCGAGGGATGCAACACCGTCAGGCCTGCCAATCTGCCCAAAGACAAATGCCGCAGGCCGCAAGTGCCTGCGCTACAAGTAGCTTGGCAACTTTCATCGCTGGTATATCACTTGTGGAAGGGGAATGCAACGGCACTCTGGTTGTGCCGAGATCTCTTGCTGGTTGGCGAGCAATGGATTGGGGCGAACTGCTGAACGAGAGCCGCGGACCTGGGCGACAGAGGACCGCGCCAATCTCCTCTTGATATTGAGCAAACTAACCGCAGAGTCGTGCGCTAAATGCGCACAGTTCTGCGCTACCAGGGCCCAAGAACTGCAGGCCTTATTGATCTTTTCAGCGGGAGCCTTCCTGTGCTAATTTGAAATTTCATCAGAGTTTTCAGTTGGCCCGGCAGCCAGTCGGGCTTTTCCATTTAGCAAGCCTATTACGCCTGTGAATCACAGGCTGGGTCATAGGCCAGTGAGAGGGACTATTCCGAATAACGATCTCCAGCCTGGATCATGGGAAACCTGAACCACTTCCGCAACGTCTAGTTGTCTTTGCTCACACACACAGCAGGCGTGTTCCCGCGATTAAATACCAGGGGATAAAAGGCTTAATGTATGTGGATTGTTCGACTAGCTTTGCGCCGGCCTTACACCTTTGTGGTGGTGGCGATTCTGATCCTGATCCTCGGAATCCTTTCGATCCTGACCACCCCCAAGGACATTTTTCCCAGCATTAACATTCCCGTGATCAGCGTGGTGTGGAATTACACCGGCCTTTCCGCTGAGCAAATGGCGGACCGCGTCGTCTCCATCAACGAACGCGCCATGACGACCACCGTCAATAACATTGAGCACATCGAGTCTCAGTCGCTGAACGGCGTGGCCGTGATCAAGGTTTTTTTCCACCAGGGAGTGAACATTTCGACGGCGCTGAGCCAGGTGACCTCAATCTGCCAGACGATGCTGCGCCACCTGCCACCGGGAACCACGCCGCCCCTCATCATCACGTACAGCGCATCCAGCGTACCCATCCTTCAGATGGCTCTTTCAGGAAAGGGCCTGTCGGAACAACAGTTGTACGACCTTGGCGAGAATTTCATCCGCACCCAGCTTGCAAACGTCGAGGGGGCGTCAATACCGTTCCCGTACGGCGGGAAACAACGCCAGGTACAGGTTGACCTGAACACAGCCGCGTTGCAGGCGGAAGGTCTCTCGCCGTTGGATGTGGTCAATGCGATCAGCGCGCAGAATCTGGTGCTGCCGTCCGGCACCATCAAGATCGGTCCCTTGGAATATGACGTTGAAAGCAACGGCAGCCCTGAAACCATCGCGAAGCTGAATGATCTGCCGATCAAGAGAGTCGGCAACACAGTCATCTACATCCGGGATGTAGCTTACGTGCGCGACGGCTACCCTCCCCAGACGAACATTGTTCGAGTTAACGGCCAGCGTTCCGCGCTGGTCACCGTGCAGAAGACCGGGAAAGCCTCGACGCTCGATATCATCTCACAAGTGAAGTCGGAGCTGCCCCAAATTGAACAGGAAATGCCGCGCAACCTCAAGATCCAGTTGCTGGCGGACCAGTCATTGTTCGTCCGGGCCGCGATCTCCGACGTGGTGAAAGAAGCCCTGATCGCCGCCGCCTTGACGGCCGCGATGATTCTGATGTTCCTGGGAAGCTGGCGGAGCACCCTGATCATCGCCGTGTCTATCCCGCTTTCGGTCCTGTCTTCCCTCATTGCCCTGGATGCTCTGGGCCAGACGATCAACATCATGACCCTCGGCGGGCTGGCGCTTGCGGTCGGCATTCTGGTGGACGACGCGACGGTGGAGATTGAGAACATCAATCGCAACATCGCCATGGGCAAGGAGATTCAGCGCGCCATCCTGGACGGCGCTCAACAGATCGTCCAGCCTGCCTTCGTTTCCATGCTGTCGATCTGCATTGTGTTTGTGCCGATGTTTTTCCTCACCGGCGTGGCACGCTTCCTGTTTGTTCCGCTTGCGGAGGCCGTGGTCTTTGCGATGATAGCCTCCTACCTGCTTTCGCGGACGCTGGTGCCGACGATGGCCCAGTACCTGCTGAAGGGCCACGAACACGATGCGGAGCATATTCGGGCATCCAGCCCAAACCATTTTGTGCGGCTCCAGGCAAAATTCGAATCCGGCTTTGGACGGTTCCGTTCCGGGTACAGGAACCTGCTGTCCAGGGTCCTGGATCATCAGCGCATTTTTGTGGGGGGCTTCCTGGCCGCCAGCCTCGCTTCCCTTCTGCTCCTTCCCTGGCTGGGCCAGAACTTTTTTCCCAACGTGGATAGCGGCCAGTTCAAGCTGCATCTGCGCGCGCGCACGGGAACACGCATTGAGGACACGGCCGCGCTTTGCGATCGCGTGGAGAACGTCATCCGCCAGGAAATTCCGCCCGGTGAACTGGCGAGCATCATTGATAACATCGGGCTGCCTTACAGCGGAATCAACTTGTCGTACAGCAATTCGGCGCCGATCGGATCAGGCGATGCCGACATCCTGGTGACACTTGCGCCGCATCATCGCCCCACAGACTATTTTGTCAACCGGTTGCGATTGATGCTGGCGAAGGCCTTTCCTGGGGTCACTTTCTATTTTTTGCCGGCGGACATGGTCAGCCAGATCCTGAATTTTGGACTTCCCGCGCCCATTGACGTCCAGGTCGTCGGGCAACACCTGAATGCCAACCGGCGCTTTGCGGACCAGTTGCTGCAACAATTGAAGTTCGTTCCCGGCACGGCCGACCTGCGGATTCAACAAGCCTTCAACCTGCCGGAACTTTATGTGGATGTTGACCGCACCCGGGCAGCCCAGCTTGGCATCACCCAGCATGACGTGGCCAGCGACATGCTGATATCGCTGAGTGGAAGCTTCATGACCTCGCCCACCTTCTGGTTGAATCCGAGAAACGGCGTGGCCTACAATGTCGCCGCACAGACGCCGCAGTATCAAATGGATTCTCTGCAGCAACTGGAGAACATTCCCATTACGGTTCCATCCGGCGGGCCACAACAGATACTGGGCAACCTTGCTTCGATTCGGCCTACGGCGTCACTGGCTGACGTGTCGCATTACAACGTGCAGCCGGTTATTGATATTTACGGGGGCGTGGAAAGGCGCGACCTGGGAAGCGTGGCGCGGGATGTCGAAAACATTGTTCAGAAAAACCGGAAGGGCCTGCCGAGAGGTTCTCAACTTGTCGTCCGCGGGCAGATTCAGACCATGGAGTCTTCATACCGCGGCCTGCTGGCCGGGCTGTTCTTTTCCGTTGTCCTTGTCTACCTGCTGATTGTGGTGAATTTCCAGTCCTGGCTTGACCCTCTCATCATCATTTCGACTCTTCCGGCGGCGCTGGCCGGAATCATCTGGTTCCTGTTTGTCACCGAGACCACCCTGAGTGTGCCAGCGCTGATCGGAGCCATCATGTGCATGGGGGTCGCAACCGCGAACAGCATTCTGGTGGTGAGCTTTGCCAGGGAACAGATCGCAGAAGGCCGAAACTCGGTTGAGGCGGCGCTCCAGGCCGGCTTTACGCGCTTTCGGCCTGTGCTGATGACAGCCCTGGCGATGATTATCGGAATGGTGCCCATGGCACTCGGGCTCGGTCAGGGCGGCGAGCAGAACGCTCCTCTCGGGCGGGCGGTTATCGGTGGCCTGATGCTCGCAACCGTTTCCACCCTGCTTTTCGTTCCAACTGTTTTCAGCATTGTTCATGGCGCGGGCAAGGGTGCCGACCTCGAGCCATCGGAATGATTGGAAGAGCTTTTCAGGAGAAGCAGCATGAAGGTTGATGAAATACAAGGGGCGAGTAGCAATGCCGGGGCGGATCCAACTCAGGGCGGGAATCAGGTCCGGCCGAGCCACGTGCCCGGAGTCCTGTTGGCAATCGTGACAGTCGTGATCCTGGCGGCGTTGGTGATTCATGGCCTGCGAACGCGCGCCGAGACAGAAGAGTCGGTCCGTGTCGAAACAAACGCGCTTGCTGTTCCTATGGTCCGCATTATCCATCCAGCGATAGAGTCACACCCGCAGGAAATTGTTCTTCCAGCCAGCATACAGCCTTTCACAAGCGCGCCCATCTACGCGCGCACCACTGGATACTTGAAAAAGTGGTATGCCGACATTGGTGCGCACGTCAGGAAAGGCGAACTCCTGGCGGAAATTGCGACGCCTGAAGTCGATCAGCAACTTCGGGAGGCTCGCGCCAACCGGGCTACTGCCCGCGCCAACCTTCACCTCTCAGAAATCACTGCCAAGCGCTACCAGGGACTTCTGAAAAGCGATTCGGTATCCCAGCAGGCTACCGACACTGCTGTTGGTGGCTATCAGGCCAATAAGGCTACTCTGCGGGCGGACGAGGCGCATGTGCGGGAACTCGAAGCGATGCAATCCTTCCAGAAAATCTATGCGCCTTTTGACGGTGTCATTACGGCCCGCAACACGGATATTGGCCAACTCATCGATGCCGGTTCCAGCGGTGGGCCCGGCAAGGAACTTTTCGACATTGCCGCCATCGGCGTGCTGAGGGTGTACGTGAACGTGCCGCAAGTGGACTCAAGCCTGGTTCATCACGGCCTTCAAGTGGACCTGACGCTGCCCGAGTTTCCTGGCAGGCGTTTCCGTGGAACCCTTGTCCGCTCTGCCGACGCCATCGATCCTGCGTCGCGCACGCTGTTGGTGGAAATTGACGTCAACAATTCCAGCGGCCTGCTTTTGCCCGGCGCCTATGCTGAAGCCCATTTCAAGCTGCCACCCAACAAGGACGTTTTCATCCTGCCGGTGACTGCGCTGATCTTCCGGTCGGAAGGACTTCAGGTGGCTACGGTCAACAGCAGCCGGAAGGCAGTTTTGAAAAGAATCCAGCTAGGCCGTGATTTTGGAACGACAGTTGAAGTTGTTTCCGGCTTAAATCCCGGCGACCAGGTGATTGTGAATCCTCCTGACTCGCTGGTTTCAGGAGAAGCGGTCGATCCGGTTGTGCGGTCGGGAGGGCAGTCGTGAGCAGGAACCGTCAAGTCCAGCGCTCATGGTGGAGGCTGATCGGCGCATGCTTGGTTATGCTGTTTCTGGCCCGATGCACAGTCGGTCCGCGCTATGCCCGGCCCACTGTGACGGTGCCTCCGGCCTATAAGGAAACGGGGAAGCCGGGCACGACGCCGTCCGCGCAGAAATTGCCGGACCAGTGGTGGAAGCTTTTCGGCGATCCTCAACTGAATGCTCTCGAAGCGCAGATCTCCGTGTCAAACCAAAACCTCAAGCAGGCTCAGGCTCAATACCTGCAGGCTCGCGCTCTCGTGAGATTTTACCGGGCGGACGAATATCCTCTGGTAACCGCAGGAGCTTCGGCAACCAAGGAACACCTGGCCGCCAATCGTCCTCCGAAAAGTACTTTTTCTGGCAAAACGTATTCGGACTTTGCCGTGCCGGGCGACCTTTCCTATGAGGTGGACGCCTGGGGCCGCGTTCGGAGGGCTGTCGAGTCGGCAGCCGAAAGCGCACAGGCGAGTGGTGCGGACCTTGCAACCGTCAACTTGAGCCTGCAGTCGGAGCTCGCAGTCGATTACTTCGAACTGCGCAGTGCGGACGCACAGGAAAAGCTACTCGATTCCACCGTTGCAGATTATGAGAAAACGCTGCAACTGACGGAGAAGCGTTACAGGGGCGGACTGGCTTCAGACCTGGACGTTCAGGAGGCGATAGCGCAGCTTGAAGCAACGCGATCGCAGGAAATCGACGTGCGTGTGGGGCGCTCGCAGTTCGAGCACGCCATTGCTGTGCTGATTGGCAAACCGCCAGCTGCGTTTACTCTGGCCTTTATGCCGCTTACCGCGTCCCCACCAGAGGTGCCCGTGGGTCTGCCGTCCCAAATCCTCGAACAGCGACCCGACGTTGCCGCGGCGGAACGGCGCGTGGCTGCCGCCAATGCGCAGATTGGGGTGGCAAAGGCGGCGTATTTTCCGCAGTTCTCCTTGACGGCTGCCGGCGGCTTTGAAAGCGGCACGCTCACAACTCTGCTTCAGGGGCCGGGAGGATTCTGGTCTTTGGGCGCTGGCGCGGTCGAAGCCGTGTTCGAAGGTGGACGCCGCCACGCCGTCACCCAAGAAGCACAGGCTTTCTATGCGCAGAGTGTCGCCGCATATCGCCAGACTGTGCTCACCGCTTTCCAGGATACCGAAGACAATCTCGCGGCTCTTCGCATACTGAGGCAGGAAGCGGCCACACAGAACCTGACTGTTGGAGCGGCGCAGCGTTCGGTGGTCCTTTCGCTTAACCAATATAAGAGCGGCCTTGTTGATTACCTGCAGGTTCTCACCGCGCAAACTTCCTCTCTGTCGGCGCAACGTGTAGCGCTGGATATACTGCGCCGCCGCATGGACGCCACCGTGGGACTCATCCAGGCGCTTGGGGGTGGCTGGAACGCCTCAAAGCTTCCACAGCCCTAGCCCCGCCGCTGCTCACCATGGGGCACGGAGAGTGGTATCTGCTGAGCTGAATCCCAGAGCAGAGCATTCAAACCCGTTGCGGCCCGCGGCTCTTCTCTGATGTTCCTGTTAAAACGCGCGGATCTCAACCCCGGAAGTCCGCGCTAATTACTGCCGGGCACTCACGGTGGTCGGCGCATGAGCGCGGGCAAGCTTGTGGGCGGCTTGGTACAATCAAGCTATGAGGAAGAAGCCCATCACGGCGGGGGACTGGCTCCTGCTGATTCCGCAACTGTTCTGGTTCTGGATTGCGGGATGGGTGCTGACGATCTCCGACCTTTTCGTGAAGCTCTTCCGCCGTCGCGCGCCGCGCTGAGGCTTTGCTATTCGCAGGACGGTGCGTCGACAGGATCGAGGGGCAGCGAGTGCAGTGCCGGATTGGATGCGTCCACCAAAGACCCGCACAAGGCCCAGAAGACCACCCAGGCTGCCCAGCAGTAAGTCTAGTCGTTGCTGATTGTGGGAAAGCTCTCTAGAATCAGCCTCTGCCCGAGCCCTGCGGCGACATCGCCAGCCATGATGCCCACAAGGCTGAGAACGCCCACCGCGCACAGCGGCATTTTTGTTTTGGCGGATGCGGGCTGTGTAATCTGAAGCTCGGCGAAGCAGGTAGGAAAAATTGCTGTTGTAGTCTGCGCTCTTTATTCTTGGCCGGGTTGCTACGTGGTTCGGCGATGGTTAGCGAACGACGTGACGAGGGACCGCTTCCTTGTTGCCAGGCTTGATTCTGCTTCTCTCGACCACATTTTCAGCGGCGTCTTGGCCAGTTCGCCGTACGGCAACTACCTGCGCAGTGTGATAGGAAAGGGGAGCGCCTGGTGGGGGGTCTTCTCCGAGGTGATGCCCGACGGCGACATCCTCGTGATATCCACTGTGTGGCAGATGACCGGACGCAACTGGAAAATCACGGACATAGACACCGTCTGCCAGTAGCCAGAAGCCACGGCGCTGGCGTTGTATCCTGGGTTTTTACAGATTGGTGGGGAAGGATCATTCTGTAACTCTGCCGGTTCTGCCTTTAAAGGAACGAGCTAAAGAGTCGTGCGCTGCCACGCACGATTATGCGCTTCCAGGCCTCGCTGTTCGCCCGGTCATTCAGGGTCCCACCCGGCCGTAGTCGATGGTTTTAGCACTAAAGACCGATTGCAGAGATTGGGGTTTCGGGGTCCAATTGATCTGGGGGGACAAATGCCGAAGCCAAACAAACAAATAGTGGTTATTCCACGAGAGTATTTTCGCTGGCGGGCCCGAGTTCAGTTCATCAAGTCGTTTCCGAAACGGGAAGAAGCTGTGAGGTATGCGCGCCAGCATGGTTACAATTTGGTTGTGGAGTGTGACGAGGGGAACGGCCTGCAGTTCGATGTGCTGCAGGATCGCAGCCTGGCCAGCAGAGGTGCCGTCAGCTCTGAATT
Organism: Terriglobia bacterium; assembly: GCA_046705285.1. GTDB lineage: Bacteria > Acidobacteriota > Terriglobia > UBA7540 > UBA7540 > SCRD01. The sequence continues at coordinate 27,152 of JBJKQK010000053.1, read as the reverse complement.
GGCCGCCACCGGGAATGCACTGATGTAGTTTCATCCTGCCGGAATCCCGCCTCAAACGTGGCCGGGCAGTAACGGTTCTTGCCGATGCTGCCCGGCACGCCCACCGGCCAGCTGCACCAACTTGTTGGAGTGAGCCGGTGACGCGCGGCGAGCGCGATCCTGTGCGGGTGCATCAAGCAATGCGGGTGGGACGGTCGATGGTGTACGATTGGCGGAATCAGCAGAATACCGGGCTTCAGACAAGCTTCACACTCAGGCATGCCGCAACGGCCAGCAGGGCGCCCAGCAGGGCGTCGGCTGAGTAGTGGTAGCGGCCGCGAACTGACCCCAAGGCGATTCCCACAGCGACCACCATATAGCAGGCTCCGACCAGCGGCAGGGGTCGCATAAGCGCCAAGCTCGTCGAGACCCCGGCGGCCACATGCCCGCTGGGAAAGGTGTTGACCTTGATGCTGGCATGGTCGTGAATCCAGAGATTCAACCTTCGGAGTGACGAGGGCCTGCGAACGGACAGCAAAACCTGGGGGAGTTTGCGAGGTGGCTGCGCCGGAAACAGCGGCGTCAATCCATAGGCGGCAAACACCGCCGGCAGAACCACACTCCAATACCGGTCCACAAACGCCCGCTGGTGAGCCAGATACAGCACGGCGATGCCGGAAGGCACGATCGCATAGCACTGCAAATACGAAAACTCAAAAAGGGCGTCAAGCCAGGTGGGGAAGTGTTCCCCGACGAAGCGAACTATAGGGGTTCGGAAGAGGTAATCGTCCCAGCGAAGGAAGGCTTTCTCAAAGGATTGGTCTTGACGCGGGAAGGTCAGGTGCCCGGACTCACGGTATCCCAGGAGGATCAATAGCGCCGGGAGCCAGTCCCGTGCCACGTCTACATACGGGCTGGGATCGAACTCTGCGGCCACAGGAAGAAGAAAAAGGGTGCCGATCACTATCGTGCTGGCGGCTATTAGACCCCACCGGCGCAGAGGCGGGACCCTAACGAATAAGGAAAGGAGGGCGAGCCAGGCGAAATACACCACGCAGATCCATTCCGAAGGACGAAGAAGTTCAAGATGAAATCCTGATCCGTTCAATGAATCCCTCCGTCGCCGGAGTTGGACAGGCCGGCGAACATGTTATCACTGGAACTCATTCTGGTTTTGCAGCACCGCGCTAACGCACAACCGCAAAATGCCACCCTCAAGGTCACACTGCTGTAACCATAAACCGCGCACTGTTTGCGCTCGGTTTGGACGGGGACGTATATTGATTCTGAGGGCAACCTGATGATTCCCTTTTCTTTCCGCCGCACGGCCAAACGCTGGCATCGCGTTTACCGGGAAACGCGCATGTTCGTCCTGGCGCTGAAGTCGCCCCGCCATCCGGTACTGGCCCACGTCATCCCGATTCGCCGCTGCAACCTGGCCTGCGCTTATTGTAACGAATTCGACAACTTTTCGAAGCCGGTTCAGACCGCTGAGATGCTCCATCGCATCGACCGGCTGGCGTCGCTGGGCACAACCGTCATCACGCTGAGTGGGGGCGAGCCGCTGCTTCATCCAGATGCTGACCAGATCATCCGGCGTATCCGCCATCACGGCATCATGGCGGAAGTCCTGACCAACGGATATCTGCTGACGCCGGATCGCATCAGGCGGCTCAACCGCGCCGGACTCGACCACATGCAGATCAGCATCGACAACGTGCGCCCGGACGACGTTTCGAAGAAGAGCCTTAAAGTTCTCGACCAGAAGCTGCGCTGGCTTGCCGAGCACGCGGAATTTCAGGTCAATATCAATTCAGTGGTGGGGGCAGGCTTCGGGCAGCCCGAGGATGCCCTCGCCATCGCGCGGCGTGCGCTCGAGCTGGGACTGAGCAGCACGGTAGGAATTGTTCACAATCATTCGGGACAACTTCAGCCGTTGAATGCCAGTCAGCGGAAAGTAGTCGAAGAAATCGAAGGCCTTTCAAAACCTCTCTTCTCGGCGGCCCGGCATAACCCGTGGCAAGAGAATTTGATACGCGGATTGCCCAACGCGTGGCAGTGCCGGGCCGGTGGGCGGTACCTTTACATCTGCGAGGATGGCCTGGTTCACTATTGCTCGCAGCAGCGAGGGCATCCGGCTATTCCGCTTTCCCAATACACGAGTGGAGACCTCGAGCGCGAATCCGCGATGGCCAAGCCGTGCGCTCCCTATTGCACCATCTCCTGCGTTCACCGCGTAGCACTTCTCGACAGCCTGCGGGAAGATCCCCGCCGCGCCTTGGAACAGTTGTTCCCGGACCGGGGCGAGGGAAATTCCACGAAACGCTTTCCCGTCCCTGTCAGAATCTTGAGCGCCCTCTTCCTGCCCTCACGCCCGGGCAGCGGCCGGCGCTTTTTCCGAAAGACCGCCTTGAGGATTCTTGGGATAAATTGAAGGACGCAGCGCCGGCGGGCGAAACACTGCAGATAGTCCTGGCAAGCCATGGCTGCCGGCAGGTCGGCTGACATCCAGCGCTTGCAGCCAAGCATGTTTTCGACTCGATGGAACACATCCAACAGCGACGTACATGCCACGGGCCAACACCGTCACCATCGAAGGTCAGAGTCCTTACATACTAACGAGGCACATACAAAGTGATGATACCGCCGCAGATGCGGGGTCTTTTTCGCCAGTCTCGCCGTATATAAGGGTGAAGGGTACAATGGACGCCACGATTTGTCTTTTTGAACTTAAGATGGAACCCGAACCCAAGGCTCTAGCGCGCGGTCTGCACCGGCGCGACCCGGATCTGATCGAAGCTCTGATTGCCCAGTACGAGTATCGTCTGTACCGGTATCTGCTCTATCTGACGGGGAACGCGGATGCCGCTCGCGATCTGTTTCAGGAAACCTGGTTGCGCGTGCTGGCGCGTGGCCATCAGTACGATGGAGTATCTCGCTTCGATGTCTGGCTGTTTTCGATTGCCCGCCACCTGGTGATTGATTCGAGCCGTCGAAAGCACATGGACAGCTTGGACGAGTTGCTCGATTCCGACCAGGGCGGGTCGGCACAGGAGCCGCGCACGCTCGATGGTGCCTCCCCGCTCGCCGAGTATGCAAATCGAGAACTGGGCGTCAGACTCGGTTCGGTACTGGCACGTCTGCCGGATGTTTACCGCGAAGTTCTGTTGTTGCGATTTCAGGAGGACCTTACGCTCAAAGAGATCGCAGGCATCGTTCGGGCGCCGCTCGCCACGGTGAAGTCCCGGCTCTACCGCGGATTGAGCGCCGCTCGCGAGTTGCTGGGGGAACAATAGCCATGAGGAAACAAGGGGCAACCGGGAGTCTGCACGAACGAGCGCGGCGGCTGATCGACCGGGAGCATGTTGAGGGGCTGGCGACCGAGGAACGCCGCTGGCTTCAGGATCATCTTGCCGCTTGTGAAGCCTGCGCCAGTTGGGCGGAGTCGACTGAGGTGGCGCTGCGGCTGCTGAAATCGGTCTCAGTCGCTCTCCCGCCGGGGCTGGCGACCTCGGCAAAGTTGAGAGTTATCGAGGAAGCCACGAAGCTCAAGCAGCGACGCGCGAGAATTCTGGCGTTAATCGCAGGCTGTACAGTTTCCTGGATGGCGGGCGTGGCCAGCGCGCCGCTGGTTTGGAGACTGTGCGAATGGATCGGCGCCACGCTTGCCCTGCCGCGGATCGTGTGGGTCGCCGGCTTTGCCTTCTGGTGGCTCGTTCCAGCCGCGCTTGCCGGCCTGGTTATTCTGTGGGCTTGCGCGAGAACAGGCCAGGAGGATTTTGACGGAACGCTCGAAGCGGGGCCGGGATCAAACGAACGGTGAATGGCGTGTCCTGAGATCAACGAAAAGATTTGCAGGGCACGGGGGTGCGAGGATGTCAAGCCAAAGCGATTTTGTGGGAAGAATTCGAGACAACTGGCGGCAGCGGGCCGGAGAGAGCACAACATTCCGGGCCGAACTGCAGGTGATTCCGCGGTGGCTGATCTGGACGCTGGTAGGGTTATATCTCGCGGCCGTTGTTGCCGTGGTCTGTTTGGGCATCTTCGCGCCAGAGGCGTTGCACACGTTCCAGGGAGCGCCCACGGCACGGAAGGTACTCGTGGGGCTCGTCATTGTCACGTTGACCATGGTTGTGCTGAGCACCATCGTTTTATTGTACGGTTACATCGGGGCGGACGCGAAGCGGCGGGGCATGAGCCCGGTTCTTTGGGTGCTGGTTGCGCTTCTGATACCTTACCTGATCGGTGCCATTCTCTACTTTGTCGTACGGGAGCCGCTGCATCTGAACTGCCCGCAGTGCGGCCGCGCGGTCAACCCTCACTTCAACTTCTGCCCAAGTTGCCAGTTCAATCTGCGGCCCAACTGCCCGCAATGCCGTCGGGCGGTTCGTGCCGGTGATCGCTTCTGTCCGCAGTGCGGTTTCACCTTGCAGCCGATCGCCCCGGCGCAGGATGGCTCTCCGACGGTGTAGGATTGGGCTTCCAGGACGAGCCAGTGAGGGTGGATCTGGATCACCGGCTCCGTTTTTGCACCGCTGATATTCGCACATATCGCAAGAACCAGGATTGACGCGCTATCCACGCCCGCGGTCGAACGTCCCAAACCCACACGGGCATGCCATCGAGTTCGAGATGGCCAATATCAAGGACTTGGGCAACTCCCGCGCCCCGCTGCCGGTATCCCAGGGGGATAACGACATCCTGGGCCCCATGGAAGAGGCCGAGCGGTAGTTCAGATTCTCAAGAGCGATGGCAAAACCGTTGCCGCCCATTTCTATCCCAATGAAGGCGACGGCTTCTCCAGACGCGATGACCAGATTGACGCCATCAACAGCACCATCGCCTGGTCGTCCGGTGACCGCATACATCGCAAAAAACTGCGATATACGGGCCACTCGCCGGGCTCGGGGAAAAACGCTTACGCTTTGTTTTGTGTGGCGGAGTGAGCCGTCCCGCTCTGGTAGAGCCGTACGGAAGCGGGCGCAGACAGTGATTTTCCGGGGGCCGTTTCCCCGGGTCCAAAGGCCATCCGCGGCAAAAGGTCTGATCTGGATCAAGCAGACGCCACTTCTGATATAGATCAAAAGTTATAGGTCCCGCTCTTCCCTTTTGGGCAAGACAAAATACCGCACATTCCAATAGAGAAAGATCTCTCTATTGCCGAATTGTATGCCTTCCCTCGCTCCAGTAATTTTATAGGGGGCTGAAGAGTGCAGGAAGCCGGTGACTTAGGCCGGGCTGAGGCAGTTCGTGAAGTTAAGGGACAGGAGACCGCTGGGGCGGAAAAGCGCGGGAAATCCCACCCTCAAGGGAGCAGCTATGAAAGGGAACTGCGAACAGCGTTTTTCTCTAGTGTTGGCCGTTTTCATGCTTCTTGGCTGCGCCCCGCTATACGGAATTCAAGCCAAAGTTCCAATCCAGCCTCTCCGTACGCACGCCTGGGACATGCTCTGGAACGGCGCACACAGCTCTGACACGGGAAAGCGTTCTGCGGCGATCCATGCGCTCGGCCTTCTCCATGCCAGCCCAGAGGTGGTGCGGCTGGCAGAGCACGCCTTGCGTGACAAAGATCCGGAAGTGCGAGAGGAAGCGGCTACCGCGCTGGGTGAGATGCATGCCACTTCAGCAATTCCACTGCTGAAAAAGACCCTGTCCGACAGCGACGTTGCCGTAGCCCTGGCTGCTGCGCGCTCGCTCGTGTTGCTGAACTGCAAGGCGGGCTATGACTTTTACTATGCCGTGCTGACAGGAAAGCGCAAGTCAGGCCAATCTCTGCTTGCGCAGCAATTGGACCAGTTTGATTCCGCGAAAAAGATGGCGGAGTTCGCGTTTGATCAGGGTATCGGCTTTCTGCCGTACGCGGGCTACGGCATGGAAGTCATCCAAGCCCTGGCAGCGAAAGACAATTCCCCGGTGCGAGCGGCTGCGGCGCGGATTCTGGAAAAGGACCCCGACCCAAGGAGCGGGAAGGCACTCGCTGAAGCATGCTCGGATAAGGACTGGATTGTCCAGATGGCCGCGTTGAAAGCGGTTGCCATGCGCGGAAATCCAGCCCTGCTGCCAGCCGTTAAAGCGGAGATGGCGGACAACAATGCCATGGTGCAATATACGGCTGCCGCTGCCGCCCTCCGCTTGGCCTCTATCGGGTCCACCAGAGCTCAATCATGAAAGGGCAAGCACAGCCACCGCGGCTCAGCTTATATAAACGCAGTGAGCCGGGCAAGGCTAGTTAAGGCGCTGAATATCCGAATGGAACTCTTATGAAAAACGAAATCATTATAAAACTTGTCGAAAAGGCCAAGAAAGGGGATGAGGCCGCAACGGAGGAACTCTATCGTCTTCATTCCCGCCGAGTTTATGGCCTGTGCATCCGGATGGTGGCTAACCAGGCGGAAGCTGAAGATCTGACACAAGACATCTTTCTGCAGGCTTTCAGAAAGATTCATACCTTCCGAGGCGAGTCAACGTTTTCGACCTGGCTTTACCGGCTGGGAGTCAACACTGTATTAATGCATTTACGAAAGAAGCCACACGCGGAGGTACCACTGGATGAGATCAGCCAGCCGAACGGAGATGTCATCAGAAGGATCGAACCCGCCGACAAAACCGATCACGGACAGATCATGGTAAGCCGGCTGGTCCTGCAACGCGCCCTGGAACAGCTTCCCCCAGGCTTCAAGCGGGCCGTTGTGATGCATGACCTCGAAGGGTACGCCCACCATGAAATCGCTAGGCTGACAGGCCGGTCAATTGGCAGTTCGAAATCGCAGTTGCACAAGGCCCGGCACCGTCTGCGGGAGCTGCTGGTTGAAAGTCCCCACTTGCTTGTTCCGCAAAAGTTGAGCGGGGCAAAGGTCGAGTGATCAATAAAGGGACCTGGACCCTCTGGCGATGGCGCATCACCGGTTCTGGACCGGGGAGGCGCTGGATGTGTCCGCTAGCTCCGTGGTCTGAGAGCGCGGCGCCACTTGAGGCGATGGGACGCGAATGACTGGAGCAGGCTGGCGGCCGAAGTGGTGCCATTGGCCATCCGCTACAGAGGCAGTGCCGGTGTCAACCAACCTGTTCGTCTGAGCGCGCCGCACGACCCGAGGCGAAGAGGTGCGGATGACTGGAGCGGGCTGGCGGCCGAAATGGCGCCATTGGCCATCCGCCACAGAGGCAGTGCCGGTGTCAACCAACTCGTCCGTCTGAGAGCGCGGCACGGCCCAAGGCGAAGAGGTGCGGATGACTGGAGCGGGCTGCCTGCCGAATTGATGCCATTGGCCATCCGCTACGTACGCGCTGGACGTTGCAGGTGAAATACTCCTTTGGGAATACACCGACGGATCTGGGCCAGCCGGCGCCGGGTCTGGTGGATCGCCGGGGGTACTGTACCAAAGAGGCGAACAACCGTAGGGACCGTACGGGTAGCACGAGTAGGCCGGATAGCCAGGATAGTACGAATAGTAGGGATAGTACGGGTAATACGGATATCCGTAAGCTCCGTAATAGCCATAAGACCAATAAGGCCCATAGGCCCAAGGCCCCCACCCTAAGCCGAAGCCAAATCCCCAATCGTCCCAGTCGTCGAAATCACGTCCATATCCCCAGCGACCATAACCGCCGCGATAAAACCCTCGGTCTCCGTAGCCACCGCGGAACCATCCGCCTCGGTGACCTCCGCGAAAGCCGCCACCGTGACCTCCGCGGAACCAGTCGCCACCATGACCACCTCGAAAGCCGCCGCCAGTGAAGCCTCCCCGGAAACTGCCACGGAAGCCGCCGCCACGAAAGCCGCCATGGAAACCTCCGCCGCCGTGAAAGCCGCCACCACGAAAGCCCCCATGGAAACCTCCGCCACCGTGAAAGCCTCTGCCACCACGGGCCCAAGCGCTTATGCTGGCGGCACAGAAGGCAATTGCCAACGACAACAGGACGATGTGCAACCTTCGCATATACTCCTCCCGGTTAAATCGTAGCATCCTTTTGGGCTCGAACCAAGCCATCCAACCTGCTGCAACTCCTTCCCATGGCCTATGCTGTGGGCCTGCTTCGGTGATCCCTTCGTAGCTCCGCCCGTTTTCTCTACACAGTTAATTCTCTCTCATCGTCGAACCCATTTTCACCCAAGGAAAATGCCAGGACAGCAGATTCCAGCACGGCGGCCCGCACTTCATGCTTGTGCCACAGCCAGCGCGCTCTTAGCGGGGAGAAGACGCAGATTTGGTGATGAGATATCGTTTTTCGATCGCGTCCACCTTGGCGAGGCGGCGGCGGTGGCGTTCTTCGCCGGAGAATTGGGCGGCGAGGTACGCTCGAACCAGCTCACGGGCGAGTTCGGGACCGATGACACGGCTTCCCAGCACCAGAACATTCATGTTGTCGTGCTCCACCCCCTGGTGGGCGGAATAGGCGTCATGGCAAACGGCGGCACGAACGCCGGGGATCTTGTTGGCAGCCACCGAAACTCCCACCCCGCTTCCGCAGATCAGGACACCTCGGTCGGCCCTGCCCTCGACAACGGCCCTGGCGACCGCTTCCGCAAAATCCGGATAATCGTCGGATGGCTCGATACTGTGGGCTCCCATGTCAAGACTTTCGTGCCCGAGCTTCCTGATCTGAGCCCCCAGATCTTGCTTCATCGTGAAGCCTGCGTGGTCAGCGCCAATGGCAATTCGCATTTCTCAAACCTCAGTTTTATTTTGCCCGCACAGATCACGAACGGAGCGATGCATGCGGCAGCCGCCGCTGAAGCTGCTTTCCAAAAGCCCGCTGGGCAGAATGGATAAATCGGTGCTCATTCGCAACAGGAAAAAGCCGGCGGCCAGGATATCGCCGCAACGGTGGATCAGATCCCCGTTTTCTTTTCCCTTCGGCTGCGGGTCTTTTTGCGTCCGGGAACCAACAGAGGCTCAGAAGTTGCCCAGCATCCGAGCCGATAGCTTCGATTGTAACCCCCTTGAAGGTTCGCGATCGTTACGGTGACAGCTCCGCTTCGGTCGCAGGCGTAGCTTTCTTCCACTTCGCAGTGCCGCCCGTTGCCCATGTAGCCGACGGGAATCTCCTCAAGCCTGGAATGATCGCGCAGCGAGGGATCGAAGGGAAAGCGAATGTCGTCCCAGATGGTAATGTCGCCGGACGGGCGGCCTTCCTCTGTGAGGTGCGTACATTCCAGATAGCGGAAGTGGCCGATGTTATGAACCGGGAAGTATCGACGGGAGTTGACCAGGGGCTTCTCCGACGGTCCAGGGAGCGGCGTGCCTTTTGTAAAGAGAGGATCGAACACAATCGTTCTGCCGGCTTCCGCTTCGCGCCACACGCCAAAATGCCGAGTGAATTTATCGCGAAGAACGTAGCCCGCGCTGGCATCAGCCTGAATGGCGAGTCCGATAGCCGTGGCCGCGCGCGTATAAGCTGAACGCCGGACCCTGCGCCCGAATGATTCTCGAAGCATGCGTCCGATCAAAGGAAGTTCGCTTCCTCCACCGGTAATATACAGCGCTTCCAGGCGTTGTTCTTCGCCTTGCGACTGCACCGCCCTGCCTCCCGATGCGAAACCGTGAGCCGCCAGCAGGTCCTCCGTTGCATGCAGCGTTTCTTCGACCAAAGGCCGGCAGCGATCGTAAAAATCAGCAATTGTAACCGTCACTTGCGGCCAGCCGGAACGTACATTGCCGAGATCGATCACAATCCGCCGGGTGTTCGGGTGCAAGCCTTCTTTTTTCTGTCGGCATTCTTCGTGCAGGCGGAACATTTCGGCTTGCGAAAGGCTGTCCTGCTCGACAACGCTGATCTGGGCCGCCTCGAGCGCGAGGCCTGCCAGGACTTCATCAAAATCATCACCGCCGAGCGTAGGGATTCCTTCCGACGAGATCACAACGTGCTCGCGTGCATCCAATTCCACAAGCGAGGCGTCGAACGTTCCTCCGCCAAAGTCGTAGACCAGGATGCACATTTTTTCACGGAACTGGTGGGAAGTACGCTTGTGATGGCCGAACTCAATGCTGGCGGCCGAGGGCTCATTCAAAAGGCCGAGCACGTTGAAACCCGCCTGCCGGAAGGCTTCCGTAGTGAGAAAACGCTGGTTGCTGTTAGCGTTGGCTGGCACGCCGAGCATCACGTCGAGTGTCTCATCCCTGCTCACTGGCATTGTAGAGGTTTCCAGCAAGGCTTTGCAAAGGGCTAGAGCAAGCTCGCGAAGCAAGTCCTGCATCGGGATCTTTTCATCGCCGACCTGAACCAGGGTACACGGCCCGGCATAATCCAGTCCTCTCTTAAGAGAACGCACGACGGTCCAGCCGGGCTCTTCCTGCGCAGCCCATGCCTCCCATCCATAGCGCCGTTCACCCTCTTTCACGGCCACCAGAGGCGGAAACCATTCATAGGAATTCCCGTCCGGAGCCTCAAAAACCACGACGGGGTAGTTGCCCCGGTCCGCAAATGCGGTAACAATTCGGGTCGTTCCGAAATCGATTCCTAATTTCATTGGATGCTTGATTGCCTCCGCTGAACCATTATATCAGCTCGAAAAGGGTATACGGCGCCCGGCTGCCTGCAAAAGTTTGTTTCTATTTCCATCATTGGAGCAGCCGGCGGAGTGCCAAGGGCAATCAGCTTTTCGATGGACCCTGGGCTGTCAGGAAGGAGGTATCCACGCGGAACGACGCCAGGAAAGCCGAAAACGTGCGGGGGTAAATTACCTTCCTTGCAACGCCTGCTAGAGCGGGGATATTTCCTCCTCCTTTTCGTCGGGCTCCTTCTGGAGAAACTGTCTTTCCAGAATCCGCCGGGCGACGTCGCGGCCACCCAGACCAAAGGCGATGGCCGTACCCAGCATCATGGCACCAAACGCTATCGAGAAGGCGATCAGGACGACGTGGCGGCCCAAGCCGATCTGTTCAAGGGCCATGGTGATAAAGAAAATGATGATCAACATGCGAACCAGGTTACTGAGCAGCCGAGCGGAAGGGTAGTTGGCATTGGCGGCCGCAAGCAAGGTCGCTCGTGATAGGAAATTTGCCACCAGCAATCCGATGAAAAGAACGATCATAGCCACGAAGATCTGGGGCAGGAAGAGGAAAAATCTTGAGATCTGTTCTCGAAAGGCCCCGATTCCGAGCGCATCGATTCCCAGGACGATGAATACGATCCAGACTACCCAGAACACCACTTGTCCCAGGAAATCGACTGGAGGCGGCAAGGCTGCCTTGCGCATCAGTTGAGTGAGGCCTGCCGTGTCACAGTACTTCCGGAAGCTCGCGATGCCGAAGATCCGGCGAACGACGATTTTGAGGAAGAGGGCAACCAGAAATCCCGCCACAATGATGACGAGCATCGACAGGACCCGCGGGAGGAACACAGCGAGCGCGGCAAGGAAATTCGCAAAGGTATGACTTAGAGTGTCAAGAATAAGCTGTCCCATATTTCACCTCACGTTTTCCGGGCCCACCTCTCCACCAGATGAGGCCGCAGCTTTTCATATTCCTGGCATAAAGCCTCAAGCTTCTTCTCAATCTGCTCAGCGTCGGCGCGATGGTCCTCCAGAACAACCGAGCAAATACGCCCGCGATAGATGGGTGTGAAAGCCTGGAGGAGATGCTCGCGATTGATGACCGAGTGGTGGTAGGAGGCGGCAAATTCATAAATTGTCTTCACCCAAAGTTCGTCTGGGAAACGGAATTGCTTTTCGTCCTGCTGTGAAACTCCCTGGATTTCCTTGAGGGTCTCCGCTGCAAGGATGGATTCCAATATAGATTCCAACTGACGGACGCCGTTCTGGAACATCTGGAACATTTTCTTCCTGTTGACGCGCCGTGGCTCCAGTCCGGAGCTGTATTCGAACCCGAAAACCGGGACTGGCTGCGGAGACTCGTTCCGAGCCAGCCAATAAGATTCCTGCCTTTCCATGCAGCGGAACAGGGCGCCGAGGGTGTTCTGAATGGTGTCGACGATGTTTTGATTGGAGGAATGTTGCGCGTGCATTTTGGGTCCCAGGAAGGACTGGCACAACTTGAACCCATCTACAACCGCCCTGGTGGTCATCCAGATTTCCGCGCCGGCGCGGACGGTCCCTTCATGCCAAATGTCTTGTTCCAGATAATGACACGCCAAGCGCCCCGAGAAGCCCAGTTCCCCGCCAACCGGTTCTCTGACTCTGACGCCGTACACAGCTCGAATGACAGGTGCAATGATATTTTTGACGAGCAGCCCATCGTATTTGTGACGATGGTAGATCGGCGTGACCAGATCGAATTTCTCCCTGTACACGGGCCGAATCAACCCCTCAATCCACTCGGGGGTAATGCTTTCCAGGTCGGGCGATATCACTGCGCAGGCTTTGGCTCTCAGCAGGTCAGCGGCGGCCAGAATGATGCGCCAGGCGCTGCCCTTGCCGTCCATTTCCCGGTAGGGCGTGGTAATTCGATGGATGGTGCGGAGCGGGCTTGCCGAAAGCAGAGTGCGAAAATCCTGGATCGAAGAACTTGTAACGATTTCCGGAGTCCCGTCATTAGATCCGCCGTCGGGATTAATCAGCACGGTGCGGTCACGCGGAAAATACTTGACCAGTCCCAATTGAATGGCGTTGACCACCTGTGCGATCATGTCGCCATTGTTGAAGGTGGGCACTCCGACGAGAATGTCCACTTCACCTACAGCCGTGAGCTTGCGGATAAACTCGTCCGAGAGAAAGGTTTCCTCGGCCACTAGTGCTCCTTCGGAGTTCTTGCCGGCGACCTTGAGAGGCACGATGCGAGAGGGCTCAGAATCGCCGCAAACGGAACCAATAAAATTGATACGGACCCAAGGTCAGAAGGTAGGGTATGTCTCCAATTCGAGGAAACAAATTGCCTCCAGACATTTCGATGGGAATAAACCCGCGCAACTGCCTGAGATCAAGCTCCGCAGCCTGGGCGGAATTTGACAAATTGTTGACCACCAGGATTCGCTGATTTCCCCACCGCCGAATGTAGGCAAGCACCCTGTGGTTTTCCGGATCCAGGAATTCAATGGTCCCCCGCCCAAACACAGGACTCGATTTCCGCAATCTCACGATGCGACGCATCCATGACAGAAGAGAATGTTCTGAGCGCTGCTGGGAGAGCACGTTGATGGCCTGGTACCCATACACAGCATTCGAGATGAGGGGGGAATAAAGGCGTTCGGGGTCGGTGGTTGAAAAGCCTCCGTTCCAGCCGCCATTCCACTGCATTGGGGTCCGGACGCCGTTGCGATCACCGAGATAGATGTTGTCGCCCATACCGATCTCATCGCCGTAATAAATGATGGGAGTTCCAGGAAGCGACAGAAGCATTCCGTTCATCAGTTCAATGCGGCGGCGGTCATTGTCGAGCAAGGGAGCCAGCCTTCGGCGTATCCCAAGGTTGAGCTTGGCAATCCTGTCCTTGGCATATTCATCATACATGTAATCGCGCTCTTCGTCGGTGACCATCTCAAGAGTCAGCTCATCGTGGTTGCGGAGGAAAATACCCCACTGGCAAATGTCAGGGATGGCGGGGGTATGCTGGAGAATTTCAATAATGGGTTTGCGGTCTTCGAGCTTGATCGCCATGAACATTCTGGGCATCAGCGGAAAGTGGAACGCCATGTGGAACTCATCGCCGTCGGCGAAATAAGGGCTAAGGTCCTGGGGCCACTGGTTGGCCTCTGCCAGGAGCATCCGATTAGAAAAGTTTTCATCCAGCCGCTTCCGCAGCCACTTAAGTAATTCGTGGGTTTCGGGAAGATTTTCGCAACTGGTTCCTTCCCTTTCTACCAGGTAAGGAACCGCATCGAGCCGGAAACCGTCAACACCGATTTCCAGCCAGAACTTCATCACGTTCCAGACTTCTTCGCGCACCTCGGGATTGTCGTAATTCAGGTCGGGCTGGTGGCTGAAGAACCGATGCCAGTAATAAGACTTCGAGATGGGATCCCAGGCCCAGTTCGACATCTCGGTATCGACAAAGATCATCCGCACATTCCGGTAGCGATCGTCGGTCTCGCTCCAAACGTACCAGTTTCGGTAGGGATTATCGCGCGAACTCCTGGATTGCTGGAACCAGGGATGCTGGTCGGAGGTGTGATTCAGGACCAGTTCAGTGATCACCCTCAGGCCACGGCGGTGAGCCTCCTCCAGAAATGCCTTGAAATCCTCGAGGTTGCCGTAACTCGGGTGCACGCTGAAATAATCTGAAATGTCATATCCATCATCTCTTAGGGGTGAAGGATAGAAAGGGAGAAGCCATATGGCAGTGGCGCCCAGTTCCTGAATGTAATCGAGCGTTTGAGTGAGTCCGCGAAAATCGCCGACGCCGTCGCCGTTGCTGTCCTGAAAAGCCCGGACGTGGAGCTGATAGATAACAGCATCCTTGTACCATGTCTGGGCAATATCGACCTCCCGTCCCTCCGTGTGGGTCACTGGCATTGCCTTTTTCTCCGGCATTCTTGTGACAGGCACGGGCTGCTTGCGCGATTCAGGACAAGAACGCCCTCCGGAAAAGCGATCGCCCCCGGCCGCATGAGATTTAATCCAAATTCTAACCGATTCCAGAGTTTCAGGTCACCTCATTCATTCCTTTTCGGGAGAGGCCTGCAGACCCCGCACAATTGCGGACGAAAGACAGGTTTGACAGATGTCAAGCGGCCGCAGTCTTAATACGGGCGGGTCAGCGAGGTGGCCGTCAAGGCAGCCCGCCAGGTGAACCATGGGCGTTACAGAGAGTTTTTGTGTAGCCGCGGGCAAGCTACGCGCCGTAGCCGGTCAGGATTCCTCAGTCCAGTGCCAGCGTGTAAGCGTGCGCCGCGAAATTCGGGGGCCTCTGTCCACGCTGGTCCGGACGCGGCCAGCCAGCCAGAGACGAATCCTCCCCATGTCCTGGCCCATCAGGACGAAAGTTGCGAGCATCGTAAGGCCCAGCCCGACGCCGGCCACATCAGGCAGCCAATATTCCGGTGCGCGGAAGACTCTTTTGAACGTCCACCAGACGGACTCGCCCAACGTTCTTTTCGAATTCATGTTCACGGGAACAGGAATCGACCAGCTTGCGGAAAAGGACAAAAGCTTGAGAATTGCCGACGTCTATCCCGACGGCAACTTCCAGCGCAACGTGGGCCCGCGGCTTGAAAACTTCCCCCGGTTTTCGCAGGTGGTGGTGTTCAGCAGGCAAAGGTTAAAGCCCGGACGCCACATCATCAGGATTGCGAATAGGAACTATGCCGGCATTGTGGTTGACGCCTTCAGGGTTTACAAGACCCCGAAGGAAATTTGAGACCGGCGACAGCCATTGCATCACACAGAGGAAGAAGTTCCGACTGCAGGCTGCCTGCCGGTAGAACTGGCGGCGTCCGGAACGCGCCGTCACACGGTGCCCTGGCAAACGGCCGGCAAGTTCAATCTGTGTGGAAGACCTCTTCCATGTTGGCCCACCACTCGCCTTCTTTGCGCGTGGAAACGGGCTGCTGCATGGGCCCCATAATGGCCCACCACTCCTGCGTCTTGGGGTCGGCAGCCATCTTTTTCATGTCAGCGTCGTAGTTGCTTCCCACGTATTCGAAATAGGCGTAGAGTGTGTCGTCCTTCAGGAAAATTGAGTAATTGCGGATGTTGCAGTCGTGGATGGTCTTGAGCACTTCCGGCCACACATTGGAATGATACCGAACGTACTCATCCTTCACTCCGGGATTCAATCGAATTACCTGACCGTACCGTTTCACACTTCCTCCTTCCTACTCTTGAGTTCAGATTCACTTCCAGCGCCTCGGCCTGCCGGCTGTTGCTCCATTTCCCGGCGGCCCGCCTTCATATCCACTCCACAAACCGGGATAACCAGCATCTCGAGCCTCTTCAAGTAATCCGCGATGCGAAAGACACTGTGCAGCGTAGACACATCTTCAAGCTAGGAGTCGCCGCACAAATCGAGGTTCCCAAAGCGCTGGTGGGTATTCATGATTTGCATGGGTCGAAAATATCCTCACTGCTATATGTTTCGCCAGCTCAAGTCCCGTGTGTCCTATGGGTCTTCATTTTACAGATCGAACCTCGGGCCCGTACGGACGCTCTGATGAGCGTGGCTGCCATCGCAGCACAAAGTCGGGCCGACTTGTTCGCCATTTCGCCCGGCAAAAAGAGTCAAACGGTCTCAATCTTCAGCACCGTGTCAATCGGGTCGGGAGCTTGCTTGGGAAGCTGAACGGTTGTGCCAGTCCGGCCTTGCTGGAAGTTGAGAATTTCCCCACGCGACAACAGGCTCACTTTCGAAACGCTTCCGATGCCGCTGATTTCCAGGCCGCCAATCGGCCAATCGAAAATGTGGAAATAAATCGTCTTTCCGCTTGCCGTCGTTTTGCCGTAGGAAAGGTTCTGCAACGGTCCATAAGTCGTTCCGAAAATCGACTCCCCGTTAATGGCAAGCCACTTCCCGATCCCCCTCAGGCGTTCCTGGAACTCCGGCTGAATAACTCCCTCAGGACTGGGCCCGACATCGAGCAGCAGATTTCCCCCTTTGCTGGCCACGTTCACAAGCGTTTGGATCAACTGCTTCAATGGCTTGAAATTGTGGTCATGCTTGTTGTAAGCCCATGTATCGTTGATGGTCATGCAAGTTTCCCAGGGCTTGAACAGTCCGGGGCGTGGAAGGCCTGAGGGGAGTCGGTTCTGTACCGCGGGGTCGACGCCCGCGATCCTGACGCCTTTCACTGGAATGTGCTCTGGAACAAATTGCTCAGCCGTCTCATAGTCTCCCGGTGTCCCCAGCCGATTGTTCATTAAGGAGCTTGGCGAAAGTTCGCGAAGCATTCGTTCCACGTAGTACCCATCGTATTTTTCCTGGTTGTTCAGGCCGTCGAACCAGAAGACCACTGGTTCTCCATAACGTGTGGCCAGCTCTCTCAACTGCAATTGCATGTAATGCAGATAGGTTGGCCACTGAGGGCGCGCCGGTTCGCCTTCCCAATTCTCTTTCACCAGCTTTGACGTGTCCCGATAGTCGGGGTGATGCATGTCCGGCGGTGAATAATAATACCCCAGAGGCATATTATGACGACGGCATGCTTCTGCCAGCATCATCAGAACATCTTTCTTGTAAGGCGTGTTTGTGATTTTGTAGTTGGTAAAGGACGAATTGAACATGCAGAAGCCGTCATGGTGCTTTGTCGTAAAAACGATGTACCGCTGGCCGGCCGCTTTAGCCAATTCCACCCAGGCGTCGGGATCGTACTTCACAGGATCAAATCTCCTGTAGAGATTCACGTATTCTTCCTGCGTAATGTTCCACTTCGGACTCGGCCTCATAATCGGCCAGGAAATCTCGACGCTCGCCACGGAGGACGGGTCCCAATGGATGAACATTCCGAACTTGGCGCCGAGCCACCAATCCATTGTCTGTTGCCGCAGGCGGCTCCGTTCGGCACCTGCGTCATTCACTTCTTTCCAGGCCGACGCGCTGGCTTTTTGAGTTGAAACCTTGTCTGGGTCCGCTTCAGCCAGACTGAGATTCGACGCAAAGGCGGCAGCACCTCCCGCTCCCACGATCCGCAACATATCACGACGACCCAGACTTCCTTCCTTTCGGCCCTCCATGCAATCCTCCCTGCATTAACTAAGTATCGACGTTCTCCTCATCGCGGGCTATACCATGATCACATCTCTTGCGGCTGCGTCTCGCCTGAGTAAATTGGTCAGGCTTTACTGCGTGGAACCCGTGAGTTGCAAACGTACCGGTATTCTTCGAAAGCCTCGGTCATCTCTCAATTTCTCGGGCTCGGAGCGGAAGTCACCCTCCAGAGATTTCCTTTAAATCGCAACTGCTTCCTGGCTCCTGGGGACAACGATAAAGCCCGTCACTTACCTCGGCTGGATGGACGAAGTGGTCCTTAAGGTGGGGTATATACTCCAGAAACAGCTTTTCGTGCCCAAGTGCAATGTGATTGAAGATCACGAGGTGCTGGTGGATCTGCCCCATATCGCCGACGTGAGGAACCACCGGCACGCCAAACTTCCGGGCAAGCAGGCTGACGGTCAAAAACTCGCTCACGCCTCCAACGCGCGTGCAATCCACCTGCACCAGTTGCGCTGCCTGGGCTTGCATGAAATTCTTGAACACAATTCGATTTGGAACATGCTCGCCTAAAGCGACAGGAACGGGGGAGATCGCGTCAGCGATGGTCTTGTGAGCTGAGATATCATCCGGGTGCGTGGGTTCTTCAATCCAGTAGGGCGACATTGGCAGCAGAGCGCCACACATTCGGAGAGCTCGGGGAAGCGTCCACTGCTGATTGACATCGAGCATGATGCGAGCCTTCGTGCCGAGAGTCTCTCTCAACAGAAAGGCCCGTCGCACATCGCGCTCACCATCCGCTGACCCCACCTTGAGTTTAAAGGCGCTGAAACCCCTCTCGACAGCTCGAAGAGCACTATCTTTTACATGTGCGTCTTCATACTGAAACCAGCCCACGGAAGTATCATAGCCGGGATAGCCCTCGCGAAGAACCGATTCTCGCATTGCCCTGCCGGGAAGATATTCCTTAACCATGGAAATCGCTTCCCGCGGAGTTAAAACCTCTTCGATATAGCTGAAATCTGTCAAAGCGACAATCTGCTCAGGGCTAAGATCCAGGAGCAGTCTCCACAAGGGGACACCGCGCGACTTCGCCCACAAGTCAAAGCAGGCATTTGTGATAGATGCCAGGGCCAGATGGACGACGCCCTTATGGGGCCCGAGCCATCGAAGCTGGGGATGATCGGCAAGTTTGCGGAAAGTAATCCCGAATCCAGCCATTAACTCATCGATCGACAAACCGTTCAGCGATTCGGCCAAAAGCAGAATCGCATCACAGACCAATTGATTTCCCTTGCCTAGCGTCAAGGCAAGCCCACAACCTTGCCTCCCGAGGTTGTCTTCCAGGACCGTGACCGCGTACGCATATTCGGAACCGGAATGGATGGCGTCCGTCCCGGCGGCAGATGGAAGTGCGAACCGAACGTCCCTTGCTTCAACGCGCTGGATAACCGGGCTTTTCATCAGTGTTCCATCCTCTGAGATTCAACTGGGGAGAGGTAAGTAACTTATCAGCATGTTTCGCCCGATTACAACACGCGAACATGAAACACCATTGGGAACCTCTGCGATGATCGAGATCAATCATCCTTTTCGGATGACTGCGTCTGGTCGTTTAGAGCCCAGCTGCCGCCCTGTAACCAAAGAACATGCTACCAGAAGATTGGCCGCTCCCAGGTCTGCTTCCGCGCTCTCCAGGTCCAGACCGGGAAACTTAATTTCTGAAAGGCTGGAGGCCCGACGCCGACTGATCGGTGACCCCGATCTGGTCCATAGCCGTGGCAGCGGTTCGGGTCGAGTCAACTGACAGGCTCGAGCTTCAGGTGCTCTGGGTTGGTCCACTCCATCACGGCGCCCTGCTTTTTGAGTTTCTGTGTCAGCGAACCTGGCTCGACTTCCTGGACTATGCGTTTGTCGTCGATCGCCATCGTAGCTGCAACCCCAGCGGCTTGCCCCATGATCATGTAGACCGGCTCCAACCGCAACGCTCCGTAGCCGATGTGAGAAGCAGACACGCTTACAGGAACCAGAAGATTGGTGCACTGTTCTCGCCAAGGCAACAGGATGCGGTAGGGAATCTGGAAAGGTATCGTTGGAACCTGCGTATCACCCTCGTTCTGGACATCGCCATTCGCCTCCGCGTAGCGCTGCACATTGTGCGAGTCCGTGTTGTAGGAGCCCATCCCGATTGGGTCGGGCTTGGTGACATTGGTCTCAAGATCGTGTTGGGTCATTACGTATTCGCCGACCATGCGCCGTGATTCGCGCACGTAGAGTTGGAACGGCCAGTTTCCAGTGTCGGTGAATTCATCACGGGCAAGACCCCACTGCTGCATTTCATCCTTCAAAGGTTTCGGCACGCGCCGATCATGGGCCAGAAAGTAAAAAAAGCCCGCGGTATAATCGGCGTGTTCCCGCCACAGGTGACCCCGGCGGTTGTAGCTGGCCGTGGGATAGGCCCAGTTCTTGCCAATGTAGTCTGTTGAGAATGCGCCGTTGTTGTTGATGTCTGTCTTGCCGTTCGGCAGCGGGGAGATGATCATTAATTGGTTCAATCGCGGAGTGCTTCCCTGCTCATTTACCGTGGCTTCGATCAGGCGCGCGAGCAATTCGTAGTCAAACGCATTGTAATTAAGGGGCTTGGGAATGGGGACTTGGTTGTCCTTGTCCCTGGTAAGGCACAGGCGGAAGTTGTATGCCTGTACTTTTTTGTCGCCAGCCCCAGCCTTCCCTCGTGGACCGTGGTTGATGTTGGGCAGCAGCCTGTGGTGCGAGCCATAGGCGGATACCGGCACTTTGAACCAGTGGCCGGCGTAGCGATGGCCTTCCCGCACTCCTGCGAAAGACTCGTCATACTTGTCCCGCCCTTCGCGACCCCAGGTGAACGTCACCGCTGACTGCCCCATCAAGTCGCCATCGTACGTGGCGTCAATAAAGGCTTGGGCTGAGAAAACATCTCCGCTTTCCATCGTGACTTGCGTGATGCGGAGGCTTTTCTTGCGGATGGCGCCGTATTCGCGCAGGCGGCTGTTGTAAAACACATTCACCTTCGCCTGGCGGGCCATCGCTTTGAATACATCCTCTGCCACGTGCGGTTCAAAATCCCAGGCAACGGGCACGCCGTAATGGCGCCCGACTCGCTTGAAAAACTCAAGGGAAATGCCGCCGATGGTTTCCTTCCTTCCCGTATCGGTATGTCCCAGCCCGCTCGCGACCATTCCGCCAAGATGCGTGCCCGGCTCGAGCAGGGCTACCCGCGCCCCCTGCCGCGCTGCCGCTACCGCCGCAACTACTCCGGAAGCCGTCGCTCCATAAACCACAACATCATAAGATGGCGCGGCAGCAAATCCTCCTGAAGCCCCTAAAAGCACCCCGCCCAGTCCAACTGCTGACTTCTTCAAGAACGCCCGTCTCTCCATGCTATTCTCCATTCAACCGGCAGGCAGCCGGACATAGAGTATTACTCAAAATCCTCCGACACAAAAGGGATGCCGATTGACCGAGCGGCGCTGCCCCGTGGCCTCACCGCTAGGAGTTCGCTTGACAAACCCATTGAACGCACACAGAGCCACCGTGGTCCCGCCGATCTGCTAAGATTGAGTTACTATGATGCCATCGCTTGATTTCGGTTTTGCACCCTTTCTTGTAATATGGGAGACAACCCAGGCTTGTGACCTTGCGTGCGTTCATTGTCGCGCTTCTGCCCAGCCCTCACGTCACCCCGACGAACTCAAGACTGAAGAAGGATTCAGACTGCTAGCCGAGGCCGCTCAGATGGGTACACCGGTTTTCATTCTGAGCGGGGGTGACCCCACGAAGCGTCCAGACCTGCTGGACCTGGTACGGGAAGGGAAACGGCTTCGTCTTCGCATGGGTACAATACCTGCAGCAACTCCCAATCTGACGGCGGTCACGGTTCGAGATCTGAAGGATGCCGGACTTGACCAGATGGCGCTCAGCCTTGATTATCCGCGGGCCGATCTCCACGACGGTTTCCGTGGGATCAAAGGGGCTTTTGATAAGACGCTGGAAGCAGCAAATTGGGCTCACCAGTATGGTCTGCCACTGCAGATCAACACGACGCTCTGGGCCGGCTCGGTGCCCTATCTTTCCGAGATGGCCAAGTTGGTTGAGCGTCTTGAAGCAGTCTTTTGGGAGGTGTTTTTCTTGGTTCCGGTTGGGCGCGGAGAAGCGCTGGATGGAATTGAAGCGCGTCGTTGCGAGGAATTGTTTGCCATCCTATATGAGGTTCAGAAGAAATCTCGCTTTATCCTGAAGGTCACTGAAGCACCGCACTATCGGCGTTACGTGGCACAAAGAGAGGCTCAGGACCAGCCGGTGCCACCATCGGAGGAACAACAAATCCACCATGGCTTGGTGTCGATGCCTGAGATGCTGCGGCGTTCAGAAGGTCCCGGACATACCATAGGCTTTGCGCCTCACGGAGTGAATGCGGGCAGGGGTTTTGTTTTTGTGTCCCACGTAGGTGAAGTTTATCCGAGCGGTTTTCTGCCGATTTCAGCAGGAAATGTACGGTCAGAGAGTCTGGCTGAGATTTATCGGAATTCCTCGCTGCTTCGCGAACTGCGCGACCCCGAGGCCCTGCACGGCCGGTGCCGACGTTGCGAATATCGAACCATCTGCGGGGGTTCGCGTTCGCGAGCCTACGCATTGACGGGAGACTACCTGGCAACCGATCCGTGGTGCGGGTATCAGCCCCAGCGTGATGCGGCCTAGCCTATGTTCCGGGCTGCCGAGACATTCGAAGACGGTCCCGTCCCCGCGTAGAGCGCAAACTTCCGACACACCACCCTCCCAATGTACCCCGACCGCAATAGCTTGTCGAAGAGAGTGTTGGTGTGTGTGGATTCTACTTCGTGGACGAAAAGGAGTGTTTTCTTGTCTTTTACATCGTCCTGTACTCCGTCAGCGTAGGACCTGCACGGCAAAACCTCGCAACCAGGACGTTGCAGAAGCACGCTGTGGTAAACCAAGCCATCCGGCTCTTCATGGATGAGAAGGACATATGCCCTCCCTCCTTCCTGTGGCCTGCGTGGCCAGGTGAATTGCGGTGTGACCCTAAAAGCTGAACCTCAAGAACAGGTTGAGACTGCGGTTGGCCGACTGGTTTCCAAAGAAGCCCCCGGCCAGTGAAATCGATTGTCCAAAGAGCGATGATTGGACGTTGCCGATAGGTGTGCCAAGATTGACCTTGTTGAACACATTGTGTGCCATCACGCCGACTTCAATCTGATAACGCTGGCCTTCGGCGCTTCCGTGATGGAAGAATCCGCCGCCACCGCTGCTGAGCCCTCGGCCGCCGAGACCGCCGCCGTGGCCGTGGTAGTGGCCACCGAAGCCTCCGCCACCCTGTCCTTCACCGCCAAATCCAAAGGTCTTGGCAAGGCGAAGGTTCATGGAGAACTGTCCCGGCCCGACGAGGTCGTTGATGGGGACTACCGTCTGCCCGTAAGCGGGCTCGTAGTTGAAGATCCCCAGCGGCGTCGACACGCATGTTGCGCAGAGAGTTGTTGAGAGGGCTGGCCGGCTGTTGAAGAGTGAGGATCCATACAAATCCTCTGCGACGGTGACGTTATAAGGCTGTCCGGAAGTTGCCACCAGAAAAGGACTGAGGCTGAGACCGTAAGGCAAGCCGACTGAGCCGCCCACAAAGAAGCGGTTTCGAATGGCCCATGCCGCCGGTCCGTAATCCAAAGCAAGATTGTACTGATCCATCGGGAAGCTATTGGCGTTGGTGTTGGCGTAGCTGAGTGTGTAGTAGCCGAAGAGCGAAAGATTCGCTCCCATGTTGATGTTGAAGTTTGCGATCAACTGGTTTTCATTATAGAGGCCGGCGTTCTCATACTGATAAATATTCCCAACATCGCCGAAGGGCCGGATGCCGCTTGTGGGATCTGCCGGATTGTAAGTTCCCGGGAGGGGCGCGTTGATGTTGCGGGTAAGTAACTGATGAACTCCATGGGTCGTGATATAGGTCACCGAGGTCTTGATGTTCCTGGTTATCTCCCGCTCGAGCCCGACCGCAGCTTCAATGACATAGGGCGATTGATAATTTGGGGCGATCTGGTAAATGGTGGGATAAGTCGCTGAACCGGTCAATGTATTGACGGGCGGGATATAAGGCGGAAGAAAATCCGGCGAGTTGACAAGATACTGCTGCTGGTTAATGCCATTCAGTTGCTCCGCCTGCAGGATGTCAGACGTATCAAAGCGATCATAGAAAATACCAGCTCCTGCTCTAAGTACGGTTTTGGGACCTTTACTGCCTCCGCCGATGCCCCAGGCAAAGCCCATGCGCGGCGCCACGTCAAAATGGTCACTAATGTCGTTCTGCCCCTCCAGGCGCAGGCCCAGGGTGAGCGAAACGTTGGGGCGCATGCGCCACGTGTCTTCGCCGAACAGGGCATAGTCAAACCGGTTAATGTTGGCAATCGGGTTTCCGCTGGTGATGGAGAACTGGCTGGCGCCACCGCCGGCGGCCAGTACCTCGGCGGGCGTCCAACCCATCGCAAGGCCTTGCTCGGTAATGGCGTATGACTCCATTGTCGGAAAAGTATAGGTGCCGTTATAGCCGCTCGTCGTGTTGGCCGTTTCGTCGATGTACCGGATGCGGCCACCGTAAGTGAGGTTGTGCTTGCCAAAGGTCATTGAAGTCAGGCTATGCAGTTCGTACTGGTTTGTCGTGTCCAGGTAACTGCCTGCGCTGCTGCCGCCCCCGGTGAAGTTGCCGATGACGTTGATCGTGGGATCCAGGCTGAACGGTGTCTGATTGCTTGTGTTGTGCCGATATTGAAAGGCGGTCTGTGTTACGGTCCTGGTGCTGACTACTTGCGTGTCATTGAGTTGGACAACATGTTCGACGCCGGCGGAATCGTAGGCCTGCGACGGCAGTGACAGTTGCCCAATGCCCGCGTTTGTATTCGTGTTCGACCAGCGTTGATAGTGAACCGACAACACGTTATTCTGGCTCAGTTGCAAATCCACACGCGGGCTGATATTCATTCGGGATGAAGGGCTGGGCACTGCCTCGCTGAACGAGATATCGGGCGCATCTATCCCGCCGATTGTGTAGTTGGGGTTCAGGATTCTATTGTTCACAATCGAGGTGCCGTTGGTGTTCATATGGAACACATCCAAAAAGAACGACGCCTTCTTGCCGATGGGCCCGCCGAAATTTCCGGAAAGAAAATCCGAGTAGTAGCCCGGCTGGTCAGTGACGAAAGGATTTCGCGAGTTGAAGGCCGAATCGTTGCCAAAGCCGAAAATTTGACCGTGATATTTCTGGAATCCCGGTTTGGTAGTGATGTCGATCCGCCCATAGCCCAGCCTTTCGTATTGTGCTGAGAAAGGATCCTGGTTGACGCGAACTTCAAGGATGGCTGATTTCGGTGGAAGCTGGCCGCCGGAGAACCCGTCGATGTAAATCTGGCCGCCGTTCGGGCCTGCCGCCGGACCTGCCAACTCCTGAAGCTCGGACTGCAGCTCGGTGGGATCGTTGGAAAGGGACTTCAGAGCTGCACCCTTCAGCACCAGCGCTCCGACGTTATTTTCAGGGCTGACGCTGAGCCGCTGGCTTTCGCTTTGGACCGTGACCTGCTGCTTTTCGATAGACAGCACCAGTTGCGCATTTACTGTCTGAGAGCGACGGTTAGCAATCTGGACACCGGCCCTACTGAAAGTTGAAAAGCCCGTAGAGTTTATTTCAAGAGTGTAGGTGCCGGGTTCCAGGTTGCTGAAAGTGTAACGTCCTTGTTCGTCTGTGTGGGCTACCTTTGTAGAATGGCCTGGCCCGACGAGCGTAATGGTAGCTGCCGGAATCGCCGCCCCAGAGGGGTCTGTTACCTGGCCTTTCAAACTGCCCTTGCCGGTTTGGGCAAGAACGGCAACGGGAAGGCAAACTAACACCAGCAATGTCAAAAAATATCGCCTTGAATTTCTACTCAAGTCAGTCATAATTACGATCCTCCACAAACTTCCTTTGTGCATGGAGTCTGTTTTCGATTGCTCGGGGAAGGCCAGATGATATCCTCCATTTTGGCAAATGCTTGCCCTGCAATAGTCCCAAAGATTGGCCTTCGCATCTCCATGTCCTCGTTTCCTGGAGGAGGCTCTTGCCAAATCTGCTCCTTCGGAATGGCAAGACGGATGTGTGCTGAGAGGCGTTACTGCCGTGTTGTTAAATCAATGTAAAAATCCTTCATCAGGTACTTGACCTCGCCATAATCCGGTGAGGAATGAGATGCCGGGAATCACACTTCTGCTCGTGGGTTGTCCGCCACACTGCCGAGAGCAAAAGCGAATGTGCGCGAAAAAAGGGTGCTGCAATGCAGAAACAACAAGGCAGGCCGAAGTTGTCTGAAGGCCGAACCAGACCTGTAATCCTGTATGAGGGGTCAACGTCAGTAGCTGCTCCTGGTAGCGAAGAGCTCCCGGTAGCAGGCTCAATTAACGGCAAACGAGCGGAGGGCGCCCTCAGGTGAAACCCCTTCCTTTCGGGAAAGGAGCCAGGGCGATGCAGGCTTGGCGCGACAAAGGGAAGTTGTTAACCAAAGAGGACCTGATCCTGATTCTCCTGGTAGGGGGAACGGTCTTGCTGGCAATCTGGATCGGCAGTCAGATTCTTTAGCCGGCAAAGCTGCTTCGGAGCAACAAGCACGCTGAGACGGCCTGACGACCTGGAGTGCTTTTCCCATTTCCCTGCAACGGATGGCGTGCAGGAAAGCGGTTCCCACGCTGAACAAGGCGCAGGTGCTTAGGCACGTCCGGGGTGGAATGTTTATGACAGAACAATATCACCCAGAAATTGGTGACAAGTCACTGTCCAAGCGGATGGGTGGGAGCGGCAACAACGGAGGAAGAACCGGAGCTACAGCTCGTTTTGTCTGCAAGACCCGCGCATGCCGATGAGTCATGGCAGCGAGGCATGAATTTTGGAGGCGGGACAATTAGCCAAAGGATTCACCTTCAAATAACCCTCGATGTGTTCGGCCGGGTTGAGTTCGGGTGCCCAGGCAGGCAAGAAGAAACATGGAGGAGATGATTGCACTCTTCAACGAATTGCCTGGGCACGTTTGGCGTGGTGGGCTGTTTGATTCCCTCGGCTCAAAAAAACCGCGTTCCCATTAGAGCGATTGGACGTATACTTTATAATCAGCGGTGTGTGGGGAGAGGTGGCCATACGGCTCGCCTCTAAGTCCGATGGGGCGCATTTCCACGAGGAGAGTGGACAGACGGAGGTGTCCCATGAGCGTATCACGCAGGCGTTTTTTCCAGCTGGCTGGAACCGGCTTTCTGGTTCAATCACAATTGCCACCGCTTTTGAAGGCGCAGGGTGTACCCGGATTAAGTATGCCTCCGGATCATACTGTCCCTGGCCGTTCAAAAGTCTCGCTGATTCACGGCGACAACCGGCGTAAGAATGTTCACCGGGCGCTCGTGGCCATCGATGACCAGATCAAGGCCGGCCTGCGCCGCAAGAAGTACGTCGTCATCAAGCCCAACAATGTCTCGGTCACCAATCAGCTGGCGGCAACCAACGCGGACGCCCTGAACGGCATTCTGGACTATCTGGAGCCGCGTTTCCGCGGTCCGGTGGTCATCGCCGAATCTTCTGCG
>JBJKQK010000052.1:0-97922 GCA_046705285.1 Terriglobia bacterium | reverse complement strand
GTTCCGGTTCGTTTTTGCACCCCGATCCTTTGTTTTCAATCACTTCTCCGGTTCGTTTTCGCAAAAAAGAATTCTTTTGTCCCATTTGTCTCACTGCCCGGGCACTCTCCGGCAGGTTTCCTGCCGTTTTCCGGCAACGGCTCGCAGAGTTTCCTAGCCCAGTCTGCATCAAACCCTGTCATCGTTTCTCCGTCGCCCCCGGCAGCGACACATTCCCCGCAAGGGCTCCAATGAGACTACCACGCTAGCCGACATTTGTCAAGCGAATTCCGCTTGGGCGCGGGCATTGCAGGCAACGCGACGTATGCGCTTGTATCTACCCGCTGTGCAAGCCCCTTAAGCGGCACGATCCAAATGCCCGCGACACCCACAACAGTGCCGCGGCTGCCGTCGGAGACGCCACGACGAGGCGTCGCTGGAATTCCCGGCTACGGACGGAGCAGGTAAGCACCCAGGACGGCGCCGCAGCGGTCGCGGAGGGTCTCAACGGAAACACCATTGGAATCCATCAGCCACTGCAGGCAATAGCCATCGACGAGCGCGCGGATGGTTGCCGCGGCATCCTCAGGCCTCACACGGCGAAACTCCTGCAGCTTGATGCCTTCGGCAATGATGTGCGCATCGCGCTTGCGGCATTTGGCAAAGAAATCGCGGAACAGATTACGAAAGCGATCCGAGCGGGCGCCGAGCGTGACGTAATCGAACAGGACGAGGTAAAGCTTGCGATTGACTTCGGTGCTGTGAAACAGGAGTTCGAGTTCGGCGGACAGGCGCGCGCGGGGGGATTCCTGGCTTGCGGCCACCTGATCCAGGCCCCGGGTGAGTTCGGAAAGGAGCCAGTCCAGAACGGCGTAAAACAGGTCCTCTTTGGTGTGGAAATAATGGAGCGCTCCGCCCTTGCTGGAATTGGCGCGCGCGACCACGGAATCAAGGGTGGTAGCGTGCAGGCCTTTCTCCAGAATTTCGGCGTAACCCGCCCTAATCAAAGCGTCCCGGCGTCGCGCAGTAAGCTCAGGGTTAACTTGGCGAGGACTCATCGGCGTCCTTTCCCGGTTCAAAGGGAAGCTTATAAAATGTAAGATATACTGAATAGGGCGTCAATGCTTCCGCTGAATTATTCGCGCCAGAATGCCGTCACCGCTGATGCGCAATGTGTGCAGACGCGACCTCCTGAGGGAGAAGCCTGCCGCCAGGAAAACTCTGACCGTGGCTGAAAGCTTATGAAACCGTCTGCCCCGTGCCCGGAAGAAAATGTTTTCGGGCTCGACAAAGCGGAACTCGAAGAACTGGCGGCGAACTGCGGGGAGCCGAGATTCCGTGGGAAACAACTGTTCCGCAATCTCTACGCCCGCCGGATACGCGATTTGAGCGGCTGCACGGATCTGCCATTGAGTTTCCGGCAACTCCTCGCTTCCCGCTGCAAGGTGGAATATCCGCAAATCGAAGCGCGAGCCACCTCCCGGGACGGGTCAGTCCGCTACCTGCTCTCGCTCCGGGACGGCGAAAAGATCGAAACCGTTTATATGCCCGACAATCGCCGGACGACATTGTGCATCTCAAGCCAGGTAGGCTGCGCGGTCGGATGCCGATTCTGCTTCACCGCCCTGCTGGGAGTGAAGCGCAACTTGACAGCCGGCGAAATTGTAGGCCAGGTGGCCGCCGTGCTCGAGGCTCAGCAGGTTGCCGCGGGCTTTCCGGTGAACCTGGTTTTTATGGGTATGGGCGAGCCGCTGCTGAACCTGGATGCCGTGATGAAAGCCACCGGGATACTGAGCGACTCCAACGGATTGGCCCTGGCGCTGCGCCGTATGACGGTTTCCACCGCCGGCATCGTGCCGCAAATCCGCAAGCTGGCAATGGAGCCGAAACGGCCCAAGCTGGCCGTTTCCCTGAACGCCTCGAGCAACGAACAGAGAACAGCCCTGATGCCGATCAACCGGAAATACCCGTTAAGCGAGCTGCTCGAGGCCTGCCGGGAATTTCCGCTTGGCCCGCGCGACTACGTGACCTTTGAGTACGTCCTGCTCGATGAGATCAACGATTCTGACGACGACGCGCGGCGCGTGGCGCGACTGGTGAACGGCATCAAGTGCAAAGTCAACCTGATCCCATTCAATGCCGGAAGCGAGCTGCCGTACCGGCCTTCACCGCTCGTGCGAGTGCTGGCGTTCCAGGAGATTCTTCGACACCACGACGTCCCGGCTTATATCCGCATTTCGCGCGGACAGGACGTGATGGCAGCGTGCGGGCAGTTGCGGCTGGCGGCAACGGAAAGCGTCACGGTGCCCGTTGGGTCTGCGCTGCCACAACCCTCAGGCTGATCGTCGGGAAAGAATCTTTTCATCTGCTTCTCTTGGTTTCCCATGTGGCCGGAAAGCACTCAGCACAGAGGGCACTGAGATTTCCTGTGTACTCTGTGGCCGACGGTTGAAGACACAGCACACACAGAAAATCCTCGCATATGCCCCCCTGCTAAATTAGCGGTCGCATTCCGATCACGGCCAGCGTGCGCCCGGCAAGGCTTCCTTCTTTGCGATAGGAGTAGAACAGGTCCGTCCGGCAAGCCGTGCAGTAGTCCGCCGAACGAATGTGATCGCGAGGAACGCCGGCCTGCTCGAGTTGGTAGCGCGCCACCGCTGCCAGATCAAGGTGAACTTTGGGCTGTTCCTCGGCCCGATGCCCCGGCGGCGCCTGGAACGCGAAAAGTGTCTTGTACCGCAGTGCCATCCGGGACTCCTCCGGCGTTAACGGAACTTTGTGGAAGAAGGCTTCGCCATTCGGAAAGGCCCCGCAGAAAGCGTCGACCACCTCCTGGCCCACTTCGTAACAACACTCTCGGATCGAGGGTCCTATGGCCGCCAGCAGACTCCCTGGAGATGAATCAAAAGTCCTGAGCATTTCACCCACGGTCTTTGAAATGATCCTGTTCAGTGCGCCGCGCCATCCGGCGTGCACCGCGGCTATCACGTGCCTTTCGGGGTCGACAATAAAGACCGGCATGCAGTCGGCCACCCGGATGGTCAGCAGGATTCCCGGATGGCAGGACAGGAGAGCGTCGCCCGAAATGGCGCCCGATGAATGCTGAGCCATCGTGGAAGGATTTCCCGCTAGGTGATATTCGAGAGGGCGGCCAGCAGAACGCTGCGAGACGCAATAAATAATCGTCGAATGCGTCTGGCGAATGGATGCCAGGTGGAACTCCCCCGCGCCGAGCACCTGGAGAAAGCGGCCGCCAACTTGCACGGCCGGCGTGGGTCCGTTGTTGTTATCCCTGGCTGAACCTTTCCCGCGGGGAATTGGAGCCAATGCCCCGCCCTGCCGAGTGCCGAATGCATGAACCAACCACGGAATCCCGGCGAATGACGCGCACTCGACCCACTTGAGGCCCTCAGATGAAACGAGGTTGAAGGTTTCAGCCACCAGGATTTGAATATAGCACGGTCCACGGATTGCCTGTGCCTCCAGGAGAAACCATGCGAGGCCGCCTGTCCGCCAGCCCAAAAGTTTCGTATTGCCAGCGGACAAGGAAGCGCATGTCGAGAGGGCCTGTTTGAATTTGCAGGTCAGGGCTGCTATCGTTAAAAGGGGTAAATTTTTTACATAACGGGTGAAGAAATAAAATGATGCTATCATCGAAGCTCGTTCACATGATTGAAAATCATGCTGAAGAGCTCACAAGGGGCGTAATCCAGGATCTCAAAACAAACTCTAAGACACCGTCGATGCACGATCTTTCAGATTGCGCGCTCCACGACCAGTCTTACGAGGTCTATCACAACCTCGGCCGGTGGCTGACGCAATTGTCAGAAGAAGCCATCAAGTCCTTTTACTTCAGGACGGCTGAGGCTCGCTACGAGGAAGGAATCCCTGAATGCGAAGTGATCTATGCTCTTATTTTAAGAAAATACCATTTGCGGGATTACATCCGGACATCCGGCATGGTGGATTCCGCTGTAGACCTTCTTCAGGAGCAGGAATTGCATCACCTGATAGGAAGCTTTTTTGACAAAGCGATCTATTACACGGCGAGGGGATACGAAGCGGCGAGCGAGAGCGAACCGGTCGAGGTAGCGGTACGACGGACAGGTGGACTCCGGCATTAGGCTGGCCGCCCGGCAAGAACAGGGATGACTGTCGGAACAGGAATTGACATTGCCGAGACAGAGCGCATCGAGCGCGCTCTGGAGCGGCACGGAGAGCGGTTTTCGCGAAAGGTCTTTACTCCCGCTGAAATTGCTTATTGCGAAAGATTCAAGAACCCGGCAGAACGCTACGCCGCTCGCTTTGCCGCCAAAGAAGCGGCATTCAAGGCGCTGGGAACCGGCTGGGCGAGGGGCGTCCGCTGGCTGGACGTGGAAGTCACACATCAGGCCAGCGGAAAACCCGAACTACTGCTGAGCGGGCGCGCCAGTGAAGTGGCGAAGCAGCTTGGCGTAACCCATACGGCGATATCCATCTCCCACGCGAATCGTTATGTCGTGGCGCAGGTGATTCTTGAATCGAATCCATAGGCTGATTCCGGCGTTCTGGCTGAAGATGCCGGGTTATTCTCTACTGCTGGGCGTGCTGGTGGCGGCTCCGGCCCTGGCGGGCGCCAAGAGTCACCCTGCTTCCCTCCCGGTAGTGGAGCTGAATAACCACGCAGCAAGCAAGCTTCTGATCCGAGGAACCAGGCCACACTACCCTCCAATCGCGAGGGTCAACTACATTCAGGGTTCTGTCAAACTGCATGTCACAGTGAACCCAAGAGGCAGGGTCAGTGTGGTTCACGTGATTAAAGGCCAACCGCTGCTTGCAGCAGCGGCGATACGGGCTGTTCGCAAGTGGATTTACCGGCCATATCATTCTTCCGGCGGTGACGCACCATTCAGCACCTATGTGGTCTTAAAGTTTTTTCTGCACCCGCATAGATTCCTGGCACACCTTCCGATGCACGCTGATGCATTTCTGGCGAGGCAAATCCATCCTCCAGAAGCTGTCTGCCGGCATAAAGCAGGTCCACCTTTGCCAAGCGTCAGATTCAGAGTGTTAGTCGGCTCAAGAGGAGAAGTTTTGGACGCCACTCCCCTGGAAGCAAATGTCCCGGACCTCAAGCTGGCCCGTGAAAATCTTGGGCACTGGAAGTTCCGGCCGGCGCGGTGGGGAGCGCTTGCCGTTCCCTGGTATGTTACTGTAAAGGTACCGGTCTACCGCGCACTCCCGGCAGAAGCTGATAATGCGGCAGGGAAGTAAGCGCGCATCGAGGTACGATGCCAGGTTCTCCAAACTTGGCGCATGCTGCCATGGCGGTTCGGCTAAGACGCAATTTGCTGCTTGAAGCAATTGCCAGACTGGGAAGAATCTTATGAAAGAATCCCTGTCCATGAAAGCGGCTGCGTTTCTGGCGGTGGCAATCCTTTTGCTTGCACCGCCGGCCTGGGGACGCTCGCACCATACGCCGTTTTTTGAGTATGTGGCAGGCACGGAACCCATTCCCCAGGGATGCAAAGGAAAACTTGAAGTTAAAGAAAAGGACCTGGTGTTCCAATGTGCTGGGGCTGCGGTGACGATCCCATACAAGTCCATTACAGAGATGGAAAATCACCGAACTGACGCGAAGCAGATTCGCAAGATGAAACTGAACTGGGTGATCAAACCTTCTTCTTCCCACAGCAAACATGAAGGTTTTTTTACCGTGCTTTTTTCCAGGGATAAGCAGACGCATGCCATCATTCTGAAAGTTCCAAACGAGACCATGCGCCCCTACATGGCAGAGATCGACCTCAAGACAGGCCAGACGATACATAGCCACGGGGACTGAAGCCCGTCAGCTCTCTAAAGGCGGGATGTGAAGCCCCCGGGCCGAAGTCTCGTGACCTCCGGTTCTGACTGAGGCAGCCCTCTGACCGCCAGTAGAAGTGAAAGAAATCAGAATCCCCATTCCGGCCCGGGTTGGCTGAAAGCGCCCTCACTGCCTTTATGGGTCGCACAACTTGGGAGGTTTGAATTGAATCAATACCAATGCCCGGGGGCTACTGCTTCGGGCCTTCGTAGAAATACCCTTTGCGAGTGCGAATTTTCACATCTTTCCTGGTAACCTTGACCTCGAGCTGGTGGAAACCTCTTTGCGAGAGATCGTCCGGAACGTAAGCCAGCAAGTACTGGCTGTGGATGTCCGAAGCAATCTCGCCGAGATGAACCTGAAGAGCGGTGTTAGACCATTGCGAATAGAAAATGCCGCCCGTATAACGGGCGTAGGTTTGCAGGTCGTTCGCGAAAACTATCGCCGGAATGCCACGCACTGCAGCCTTGATCGCCCCCGTGGCATTGGCCGTCACGCCAAATGTTCCCATTTGAGTGCTGGGAGTGTTCGGCTTTCCGGGAACAGGCGGCGCGGTAACGTTGAGGTTGTCAGGGGCGTTGGGTCCGTTCAAAGGTTCCTTGTCGCGGGCCAGATATGATTTTGTCAAACTGAAGCCCAGACCGTAAATTTCCACATTCGCAGCCGTGGCATAGCGAATGACTTGGGTCTTCGTCGTTTCGCTCCCGGAATCATAGCCAGTCGCAAAAACGATGATGATCCTGCGCTCGCTTATGGGCCGATGCTGGAGCAGGTCCATCGCCTGTACGAGGGCATCATTCAGGCGGGCCTTATTTCCATCTGTGGTGATGGACTGCAGAGTCTTATCCAGCTTCGATTCAGCGCTGGAAAAATTCTGCAGCACGTGAATCGTGGAACCAAAACTCATCACCGCAGCTTCGCCCTTAGGCCCCAGCATCAGTTGTGAAAACATCGGGGCGAGCGGCTTGACCACATTCAGAAGCGGAGCCACGGCATCATTGTCCTGAATCAAGATGACAGCGGCGATCTTGTGCGGCTCGTGCGTGAAGCCCGTGATGCGCTGCGGCTTGCCATCGTCAAAAATCTGGAAATCGTTTTTCTCCAAATCATAAACATATTCGCCCGTCACCTTGTTAATGACAGTGACGGGGGCTGTGACCAGATTCGATTGGATTCGAATGGGAGAAGTGGAAGTAACTGCCTGCTGGTTGGTGTTATCCGGCGAGTCAGCAGAAGACGAGCCGGGCGCCACCTTGCCAGGGCCAGCCTGAGCAAATGCGACCGAAACGCCTAGAATCAGGATGGCCACCCCGGCAGCAAGGCGCGACTTCAATCCCCAGAGATGGCATTTTCCAATGCGCATACTGCTCCCTCTGCTCTACAAATTATGATGTGCCCGGATGCGAGCAGGTTACACCTCATTTTCCCTCTCTTCGCACTTTTCCGAGCAGAAAAAATCAACCCACGTGCCGCTGCCGCAAGGCTTCATAAAGAACAATGCCGGTCGCCACCGACACATTCAGCGAGTCCACCTGACCGCGCAGGGGAATCCCGGCGAGCTGATCGCACGTCTCGCGGACCAGCCGGTGCAGGCCATGGCCCTCACCGCCCATCACCAGCGCGCAAGGCAACCTGAAGTCCAGTTCCAGGTACGACTTTCCCGCTCTGGCTTCAAATCCGTAAACCCACAGCCCTTGCCCTTTGATTTCCATGAGAGCGCGGACAAGGTTCTTAACGCGCGCGATTCTCGCATGTTCAATCGCACCAGCAGCAGTGCGCGCCACGGCGGCGGACAGCCCTGCCGATCTCCGCTCAGCGATCACAACGCCGTTCGCGCCCGCCCCAACCGCCGTCCGGACAATCGCTCCCAGGTTGGCGGGATCCTCGACCCCGTCGAGAACCAGCAACAAGGCGGGAGCCTGGCAAAGGATCAATCCTTCAAGGTCTTCATAGGCCTTGGCGGAGCATACCGCAACCACATCTTGATGATAATCCGTTTGCGCCAGACGTTCCAGTGCCCGGCGTGGCGCGAAGCGCACAGGGATCCCCCGGGAACGGCAATGGTCCAGGACCTCCTGCAGGCGTTTGCCGACGGAACCCTCTCGAACCAGAACGTGGTCGATTGGCCGCGACCCGAGCGCCTCCTTCACGGCGTTGATTCCATACAGCATATCCTCGAATTGAACGCCTCGACTCTTGTTGGCCATTTCGCTACGCTCTTCACAAAATCATCCGAGGATGCCCGGAAGCGCTCGCCCGCCTGGACCGGCCACTCCAAATTCAGCCACAGAGAAAGAGATGGGCGGTATCTGAGAACTCGCGCAGGCGATCTGCCACACTCTTGACCCGCGGATTCAGGTTCAGCTCAGATCCCTTCTCGAAAATCGGGACCAGCTTTTCAAGCTCCGGGCCGGAATCGGCTCCTGTCAAAGCCACGCGGACAGGGTGGAACAAGTCTTTGCCTTTCTTGCCCGTCTCCTTTTGAACCTCTTTGAGGATCTCCCGAAATCGGGGATACGTAAGCTTGTGTTCCTCAAAAATCCTGGAGGCCACTCGCCTCAGAACCTGACTTGCGCCTGTGTCATCATCCGGGCCGGCCAGGCCAAGAAGTTCAGACGCCTTCCGGGCGTCATACTCAAAAACCAGACGAACCGTGTCCGGAAGCTGGCTGAGGTAGTCAATCTTACTGACGACGGCGTCGACCACCGATATCAGCCATTCCATCACCGCTGCCGTTACGGGCGCCGTGAGCAAACCCGCGTCCGCCAGAAATTGAACGCTCAATTCCGCAACCTTCGCCAGCGGCAACTGCTTCAGGTAGTGCCGGTTCAACCAGTTGAGTTTTTCCTGGTCAAACACGGCGGAACTCTTAATGACATGGCCCAGGGAAAATTGCCGAATAAGTTCTTCCGTGCTCATGATCTCGGTCTTCCCATCTGCTGGCGACCACCCCAGCAGCGTCAGATAGTTTCGCAGAGCCTCAGGAAGAATACCCATTTTTCGGAAGCTATCGAGCGAAGTTGCACCGTGGCGCTTGGACAACCGCGCGCGATCGGCTCCCAGAATCGTCGAAAGGTGGGCAAACTCCGGCGGCTGCCATCCAAGAGCATGGTAGAGGGCCAGTTGGCGCGGCGTGTTGGAGATGTGGTCATCACCACGAATCACGTGAGTGATGTTCATCAGATGATCGTCCACCACCACCGCAAAATTATAAGCAGGTACGCCCCCTGAGCGCACGATGATGGGGTCACCGATAACATCTCCCGAAAAGCTTGTGTCACCGTGCACGAGATCCTTCCAGGCAAAGGCCCATTCCGCAATCTTCAGGCGGATTGCTGCACGCTCCCCTGCGGCCACTCTTGCCACGGCTTCGTCCTTCGGAATCTTGCGGCATCGCCCGGAATATTGCGGCTGGCGGCCGGCCTTCAACGCTTCGCGACGCTCGTCTTCGAGTTGCTGGGGAGAACAGAAACAATAGTAAGCTTGTCCCTGCTGGATGAGCTGGAAAGAATGTTTT
Organism: Terriglobia bacterium; assembly: GCA_046705285.1. Taxonomy (GTDB): domain Bacteria; phylum Acidobacteriota; class Terriglobia; order UBA7540; family UBA7540; genus SCRD01. The sequence goes on along the minus strand of JBJKQK010000052.1, from coordinate 88,584 downwards.
CCGTAAAGTTCCTGGCGCTCCGACTGGCGATAGGGGCCATAGGAGCCGCCGAGGTCCGGGCCCTCATCCCAATCCAGCCCGAACCATCGCAGATCCGCGAGCAACTGCGCCTCGTATCGCCGTTCCGAGCGCTCGACATCGGTATCCTCGATGCGGAGAACAAAAGTTCCCCCGAAATGACGGGCAAAAAGCCAGTTGAACAATGCCGTCCGAGCATTACCCACATGAACGTAGCCCGTCGGGCTTGGCGCAAATCGAACTCGAACCTCTTTCCCTTCCATCGGATGTGACCCTTCTCTCGAAAATTAACACAGGCGCGCGAACCTGTACAGAGTCCAGGGAATCCAGCGAAAACAAAAGCGCAGGTGGCGCCCGCGCAGTGGAATGATGCTTGCCTAGGAAGCTCTCCGTTTACTTGTTGCTAAATCATTACTTAACAGTACGGATTGACAGATTTAAATCTTTCAGGCATCGTAAACATGTCCTAAATAATCGTATGAGGGAGGGGTTCCAGCGTGCGAAAAGAGGACGCACACTACAACGGTGGGGGCTTGAAAGTGCGCCTTCCACTAAAGTCGACGCTTTTAACTGAAACATCGGGAGAAAAAACTCGCCATCCGGCAATCCTGCTGGCTCTTTCTCAAACTGGGGGGCAGTTCAGTTCGGGGCAGCGAGTAATTCCTGGCGAGCCAATCGGGGTCATTCTTCACCCTGACCTTCGATACGCAATCCGTGGCCATGTTACATGGACACGCCGACTGCCCGACGAGGCCCACGCCAGGTTCGGCATGGCCTTCGAGGAAGGGATCCCAGACTCACTATGGGAAGTTCTCGGGACAACTGCGGCAGCATAAGATTTAAAGCGCTGAATGCGCGGGTATGGCTGCAGTGCACATCTCTGACGGCTTGGGGCGGAAACGAACTAGGGGCATTAGGGTGAGGGACAGTCTTGGGTGAGGGCTGTCCCGAACCCCGCAGAGCGCTTTCCTGCGCGAGAAATTCAGCCATTCTCTGGTCACTTCCATTTTTGCCTGGTCTACCCGTGTCCGGCCCGGCCGTAAAATCGGATCAGGGACGGCGGAAATCAGGTCACGTTGCGTCAAGATTTGATTGTTTGTCGCAGCTCCGGCATCCATGCGGAAAGATGGTTGAGGCTGGGCTGGTGCGTTCGGTCCACTTCGAGCGGCGTGACTGAAATTTCGTGCGCAAAGATGGCCGCGTAATCGGAGTCGGGTTCGACCCTGCGGTGAGGCAAGGTTTCATCCAGCCAGTAATAAGGTCTTCCCCGGGGATCTTTCTTCTCGCACACGAGATTTTGCGAGATCTTTTGGCTTTGGCGCGTGAGGCGCACCCCGTGAATGGCTCCATTAGGAACATTCACATTCAGCGCGACTCCCGGAGGAAGTCCTTCCCGGAGAATCCTGCCAGAAAGTTCAAGGGCAAATGAGGCGGCCCCGCTGAAGTCTTCCGCATTCCGCGCGACCAGTGAGATGGCAAACGATGCCAAACCGTGCAGCGCCGCTTCCTGCGCGGCGGCTACCGTCCCTGAATAAATCAGATTTTCTCCCAGATTTCCACCCGGGTTGATGCCAGAAACGACCAGATGCGGTTTTAGCGGCAAAAATTGATAGAGGGCAAGAATGACGGCATCAGCCGGAGTTCCACCCACGGCGTAATGATGGTCGTCCAGGATCTTGACGCGTAACGGCTGATGCAAAGTAAGGGCCTGGCTGGAACCGCTCCGCTCACTGTCGGGCGCCACAACGGTCACCTCTCCCATCGCACCCAAGGCCCGTTCCAGCGCCTTGAGTCCGGGAGCGCCAATGCCGTCATCATTCGTCAGAAGAATTCTCTTAATTCCCATGGCGGGCTTACAGAAGCATACCTGAGGACGGTCCAGCCGGCTTCCCGCGGCCTACTTCAGTTCATCAAAGCAGTTTAGCACATTTACGTGCTGGCCGGACTTGCCATCAGCCGATTGCACTACCGAAATGCATCTAAGTGTAGTGAGGCAAAGTTATTAAACTCTTGCGGCGCAGAAGGAAGATTGAAGACAGAGAGGTGAAAAGGCATGAAAAGACTGGCATTGCTTTTAATCATTCCTTGCGCTCTACTGCTGGGAGCGCAAACGGCAAGCGCACAAAACAAGACAATGGCCCCAACGAGGACGCATAAGCAGATGATGGCAACAACTCAACGGTCAACTGCAGCATCGGGGTCCATGTGGGACTTGTTCACGCCGGAAAAGTTGACGGGACGAATCTCGATCATCGAGCCCAGCAAGAGGTCAGTGTTTGTGAATGCTTCCAACGGCGTTTCTTTCCACTTTGTTGTAACCGGGAGAACCAATATTCGTATCAACGGGGCGCGTTCAACGATTGCTGACCTTGCCCGGCAGGTTCGAGAAAGGGCAACCGTAACGTTTGTTGCCCGGCCGAGTGGCGACATCGCCCAAAGCATCAAGGTCAGCAGTTGAGCTGGTCCGGCACCGGGTACAGACGTCGCCCTTAAAGAGACCTCGACCAAACTTCGGGTAACGGATAGGGTGATCCCTGCCGGGGACATGTTGTAAGATCCTGGCACAACAGGTAGTCAAATGCCCCCGCGAACGGGTCACGCAGGACGTGCCGTCCCGGCAAATACCCCCCCACCTCTTTTCTGGAGTAAGACCCTGTGCATTGGCTGCGCCGTTCTACAAGTCCTGCGTAGCGATGCTTGCGCAGGGGCCTGACGGCAACGGCCTGTGGGATGGTGGTCTGAGAGGAACCGCTCCGCTCACTGCGGAGTGATAATCATCACTTTGCCATCCTCCTTGAGCGGGTTTGCAGCAACAGGCCTGGGAAGAGCCAGCCCGATTTCCATCTGCTTTATTTATGATAGAACCTGGAAAATGCAAGGCGATTATGCGGTATTCTCGTTTGAGACCGTGTAGTGCGCAACCGAAATGCATCTAAATAGGTAGGAAGAGTGTGTTTAGCGACATCCAAGATGAAATGAGACCAGGAGGTAAAAGTACATGAAGAAGATCGCGTTGTTGCTAACCATTACCGCCGCTCTGCTGTTAGGGATTCAAACAGCGAGCGCACAGAAGGGGAAAAGCACGGGGCCTGCAACTAAGACAGTCCAGGCGACGTGGAGTTCCTACAAGGCCGAAACAATCGAAGGAACACTTTCCATGGTTGTGGCGGAACAGAAGCTCGTCGTTATCACCAGTTCGAACGATGTTCCATACGATTTTCTGGTCACCAAGAAAACCAAGATTGACATCGGAGGGACACCTTCGTCATTCGATAACCTGAGCGGACAGATCAACAGACAGGCAACTGTGACTTTTCTTCCCCGGCGGAACGGGAATATGGCACAGAGCATTAGCGTGAGCGAGTAAAGCAGCATCCTCCGGAGAGGGAAGTGATCACGCGAAGGGCAACCTCGCGGTAATGAACTGGAGGGAAGGACGCCGCAAGGGGGATGCGATCCTGCATTTTCTCTGGAGAGAGCTCACGGCCATGCCCCGGCAAACAATGCCGTGTAAGGGCTGCATAAAGTCGCGTAAATGAATGAAGAGCGGCGGATAGCGGACCAACGCTAGCATGAAGTGGGGGAAGGTTTGTCCTCCAACCCTTCCCTTGCTTCAGCCAGACTTCCAAGAGCAACGGTAAGTTTGTGGTTCTTTCAGTTGGCAAGCCTCACTTGAATCAATATAATCTTGCCCATGACAACTCACTCTGACGTTTCGGACAATCACAGACGTTTCCTTCTCACCGGGGCCAAAGGCTTTATCGGCTCATGGATCGTGCTGAGGCTGATTGAGCGAGGCGATACCCCATGGATTTATGATCTCGACGCAAAATCACACAGGTTGGAGCAGCTGCTGACGGAGGAGCAAAGGCAACAAGTCCGCTTTGTCCGGGGAGATGTGACAAACTTCGACGAGTTGGATCGCGCCGTTGCAGAGAACGGAATTACCCATCTGATCCACCTGGCAGCTCTTCAGGTTCCGGCCTGCGCGGCTGATCCGCGGCTTGGCGCACGGGTCAACGTTCTTGGAACGATGAATGCGTTTGAGGTGGTCCGCAAGCGGCGTGATCTGATCAAGCGCATTGTCTATGCAAGTTCGGTTGCAGTTTTTGGGCCGGAGGAATTCTATGGCCATGAGAGGGTACCCGAAGGAGCCCCTTTGCAGCCCAACACTCACTATGGAGTGTTCAAGCAGGCAAACGAAGGCAATGCGCGTGTATATTATCTCAGCGATGGCATCTCAAGCGTAGGGCTGCGGCCCGGCACCGTCTACGGCGTCGGCAGAGACCAGGGGATTACTTCAGGACCCACCAAAGCCATCAAGGCCACCGTCGTGGGCCGTCCTTATACAATTCGTTTTACGGGCGGCTTCGACATGCAATATGCCAAAGACACGGCGGAAGTCTTCCTGCGCTGCGCGGAAGTTCCGATCGAAGGCGCCAAGGCCTATACTCTGCGAGGAACTGTTATGCAGATGAACAATTTCCTCGCCACGTTAAACCGACTGCTTCCCCAATCCAAGCAACTGATCCGTGCTGAGGGAAAACCTATTCCCATTGCCTATGACTTTGACGACAGCGCGCTGCTGCGTGACATCGGCAAGGTTCCGCGAACGCCACTGGAAGATGGCATCAGGGAAACAGCCGAGATCTTTGCGCGCCTGCAAGCCAAGGGTGAAATCGATCTCCACGACCTTGAAGCGTGATCGCCTGAGACCTGATCGGGCACGGGCCAATCCCGGTTCCGGCAAGCAGGTTGAATGGCGGGACGGCGCCGCCTTGTTGCTCCCCAAAACGGTCCGTCCGGAACGATGATGTTCGTGATTGGATCTTTCCTCAGTGTTATGATACGTGGCATTCAGGCGTTGATGGAAAGCAGAACTAAACCACGGAAACGAGGTCGAAATGAAGGCAGTGGTCCTGCAGGATGTCGAAAAACTCACCATACAAGAGATTCCCGATCCGCCACTTGCGCCCCATGAGGCAATGATTCGGGTGAAGGCAGTGGGAGTTTGCGGGACCGACCTTCACATCTATAAGGGACACGGAAACTATAACCTCGACGCCAAGGGCAAGCAGATCCCTTTCTCGGAGCAACCTCAGATCCTCGGTCACGAATTCAGCGGCGAAGTCGTGGAGGTGGGGAAAGGTGTTAAGGACCTGCAGGTCGGAGACCGAGTCCTCTGCGATCAGGGAATCAATTGCGTCAGCCAAGGGCGAAAGCCTCTGTGCCCGTATTGCGCCACGGGGGATTCACATCAGTGCAAATATTACGGCGAACACGGCATTACAGGACTGCAGGGCGCGCTGGCGGAATATATTGCAATGCCCGAAGCCAATTGCCTGGCCCTGCCTCCTGAAATGCCTACGGAGATGGGGGCTCTGGTTGAGCCTGTGGGTTGTGTGCTGCATGCCATCGAGCGGACCCGGCAGGCCAGCGCGCGCTATACCTTCGAGGGCGACCAGCGGATCGAGAATGCTCTGATCTGCGGCGCGGGGCCGGCAGGCCTCTATTTTCTTCAGTACTTGCGCAACGTCATCGACTTTCAAGGGCTCATCCTGGTGAGCGACGTTCGCGAGAAGAACCTGGAACTGGCTCAGAAGTTTGGCGGGACCCCAGTCAACATCACGCAGAACGATTTGCGTGAATTCGTGCGCGAGGCGACCCACGGAGAGAAAATCCAATTTCTGATTGAGGCGTGCGGAAACTCCATCATCTTTGAGCAGATGCCAAGCCTGATCCGCAAGCAGGCCACCGTGCTCCTTTATGGGCATGGGCACAAGGGACGGGATATCGGCCTGCTGGCTAACATCCTGTTTATGGAACCTACGCTTATAGGCCCTGTCGGCGCGTCCGGGGGATTTGATCCTGATGGGCATCCGACTACTTACCGCCGCTCGCGTGAATTGGTAAGTTCGGGGACCGTCCAGGTGGCGCCTCTCGTAACGCATCGCTATAAGGCTCTTGAGGACATTCACCAGGCCTTCGAGCAGGATTTCCAGCGGAGAGATTACATCAAAGGGCTGCTGACACTCGAATAAGGACACGCCGACCATCGCATGCCTGAAATGGCGAAGGCGGGAGTGGCCCGATTAAAGATTTTCCGACGCTGCATTCAGCCACTTTGGGGGAGAGACATGTTAGCGCGAAGGAAGGAATGTCATGAGTGAGTGGATGGGTTTTTCACTGGTCGTTGTGGGTGGAATCATGCAAGGCACCTACTATCTGGGTCTGAAGTATGTCAGTCCCTGGAAATGGGAAAACATCTGGTCGCTTTATGCGGTGTTCGCTCTCCTTGTTCTGCCGATTGGGATGGCGGTGGCAACGGTTCCACATCTGGGCGAGATGCTGAGCCGGACCCCGGCGTCGGCGCTCACAATGGTTTTCCTCTATGGAGCAGGCTGGGGCGTCGGATCAGTCCTTTCAGGATTAGGCGTCGCTCGGATGGGTATGGCAATGGGGGTTTCCGTCCTGCTGGGCGTAACCGCTGCGATCGGAACGTTCGTCCCCCTGGTTGCAAACACCCCACAGCTGGTCTTCACGCCGAAAGGGTTGCTGGTCATCCTGTCAGTCATCACGCTGCTGGTGGGGGTCTGGCTGGCCGCCGTTGCCGGCAAGAAGCGGGATGAGAGCATTTCCGCTCAGCCAGCCTCGATGGAAAAAGGAAGTTTTCGCGCCGGATTGCTGATCTGCATCTTCAGCGGCATCTTTTCCGCAATGCTCAACATGGCTTTTGCTTTCAGCCAGCCGATGGTGAAGGCCGGACTTGCAACGGGCGCAAGCGACTTTGGGGCCCTGAACGCAGTCTGGATGATCGCTCTTGCCGGAGGCTTTATCGCCAACGGTGTCTACACGGGATACCTGCTGACGCGCAACAAGAGCTGGTCAAATTTCACGATTTCAGGAACCGGCCTGTTCTGGTTCTACGGGCTGGTTATGGGCATCCTGTGGACCGGTGGAGTGATTCTCTATGGCCGTGGCGCCGCATCCATGGGGGCAGTCGGCGCCGTCATCGGCTGGCCGCTTTTCCTGGCCATTATGATTCTGGCCTCCAACATCTGGGGATTCGTCACCGGCGAGTGGAAGGGTTCGAGCAATCGCGCCAAGCAGTATATGGTCGCCGGCATGGTGGTTCTGCTGGTGGCATCGGCCCTGGTGGGCGTTGCGAACCACGTGTGAGATGAAACTCCCGGGGGCACCCAGCCATTTGCCGTGGTTGCACTTCTTGAAGACTTACCTGAACGATCCTTGCGCCAAGGCCAGGTCGGAACTGTCGTCGAACCGCTTACGTCTGGAGTGTTCCAGGTTGAGTTCAGCGACAACCACGGCGCGCGTACGCGACACTCACCTTACAAACCAACCAGCTCATGATTCTCCATCACGACCTGGCCGAAGTCGCCTGATCCTCACACATCGCGCCATGTTGTGTCGACAAGCTGATGCCGCGATTGCTCGCGAGCCGAAAAGAACAATTCCACGTACCCAACCGAATTTACCCGACCCCTCAAATGACCTCTTACGCGCCTTCCGGTGTGGGTGCGCCGGGTGGGATAATCCCCGATTTGCGCAGGTCGGCCCAGAAATCGCCTGGAATTGGATGGCTGATGAGGCGAAAGTTTTCTTCCAACTCGGCCACCGACCGCGCTCCCGGAATCACGGCAGCCACTGCCGGATGGGCCAGCGGGAACTGCAAAGCCGCCGCCTTCATGGGGACCTGGTGGCGCGCGCAGACTTCCTCGACTCTCCGCACTCTCTCCAGAATTTCCGGCGGTGCATCGGCGTAATTAAACTTAGCGCCCGGCCTGGCTCCCGTGGCCAGCACGCCGCTGTTGTAAGGTCCTCCGATGATGATGCTGATGTGCTTTTCGACGCATAGCGGCAGCAGTTCTCTGAGGCCGGTGTGGTCGATCAAGGTGTAACGGCCCGCGAGCAGAAAGCAATCAAAGTTGCCGGCACGCGCAAACCGGGCGGGCATCTCGGCCTGATTCATCCCCGCCCCAACGGCCTTGATGCGCCCTTCCCTGCGAAGCTGATCCAAGGCGGGATACGCGCCATTGATCGCCTCTTCGTAATGGTCATCGGGATCGTGAATGTGGAGGATATCCACACGGTCAAGGTTCAGCCGCTTTAGGCTCTCAGCAAACGAGCGCATCACGCCCTCGTGGCTGAAATCAAACACCGGCTTGAAGGGAGCAGGGTTGTCGAACTCGTCCTTCGCCAATGTGCCGGGCTCAACCGGCTCAAGGACCCGCCCAACCTTGGTGGCAAGCACACGCGAACCCGGCGCGGTTCCGGCAAGCCCCTTGCCCATCCACATTTCACTCTTGCCGTGCCCGTAAAGAGGAGCGGTATCGAAGAAATTAATGCCCAGTTCAAGCGCACGCCTTATGGTGGCGACGGCGGAGTCGCTTTTGACATCCTCAAAAAGGCCCCCGAGCGGCGCTCCACCAAGCCCCAGACGCGTCACCCGCAGAGAGGTTTTTCCGATTTGAGCTTTTGCTAACGGATCCATGGAACCCTCCCGGTATGGATTTTAAAAACGGCGATTGATTCGGACTGCAGTCGCTCCCGCAGGTCTCGAAATCTATCACGCCTTCGTTTGTCAGGGCAAGCGCTGCAGCAAAGATTTGGCAGGCCAGACAGCCGGGGAGGTTTCCGCGCTTTCATTCTCAGGGTTGCTTGCACCGTCGATTGAAGTGCGTGATGGTGTATAATATAAGCGATGGAAGGTGTGGTAGTCTTCATTGTGTTTATGGTTGTCTGGCTTCTTGTCCTGCCCAGGATTCCGGGCGCGTCTCGCTTCACGTGATCCACGCGCCCCCCGGTCCGGTCGGACCGGGACGAAACTCCTAATGATAAAAACTGCAGGTAGACATCGCCTATGCCGATCTTCGAATACACGTGTCAGAAGTGCAAAAAGACTTTTGAAAAGTTAGTTTTGGGCAGGAACCAGCAGTTGCCGGTCTGCCCCCACTGCGGGTCGAAGAAAACTGAGCAACAGTTTTCGTCCTTCGCCACCACAGGAACATCAGCCAGAGCCTCGGGCGGCAGTTGCGCGCCCTCAGGCGGCGGCTGAGCCATCTGAAGAAGAGCGGTCTGCTCTTCAAATCGCTGACAATCTGGCTGTCAACGGCGCGTTGGCCAGAAGCTGGCTTCCACGTCTCGGGGGTTACCCGACTCTTCCCTGGCCGTACCGGCAAGCTGGAGCCAAATCCCGGCCAAAATCCAACCTGAGGATGAGTACTTGAAGCCAGGCATCTCGGAGGTCTTTGCAATGGAAAGCTCAGGTTGGCCCGTCAATCTGCTCCACACCTTCGCGGGCCTGGAAGTAGCGCACTCCCCGGATCGTGAACGGGATCTTTTCTTCCACCGGTCTCTCAATCCGTTAAGGCCAAATTTCGCCCAGTTGCTCCATCGCCCGTCGCGCCTTTTCCCGAATCAAGGCCGTGGCCGCGGGATGAAGAGGCATAAACCTCGCCTTTTGGCTGGTGCCCGGCTGCACTGCGGCACACTCGACTTACAGGACCAGAGCATGAACCTCTTTGCGAGCAGCCGAGTTGCCAGGAAGCATGATGGCTGGAACACGGAGCGCGCCCGCCGGTTTTATGTGACCATACCAATGGCCAAAAGGAAGAGCGGGGACCAATTCCCGCTCGAAAAGGAAGGGCATTTTGCACTCAGGCGACTCATGGAGCATCGAATTCCCGCCAAACGGCTTTGACCGGCTCGATGGAGACCTTTTCGGCCGGCCGCTCTCAAGTGTCTATAATCCCTTTTGCTACCAAGCAGTTACATGAAATGTCACAATTGGATCGACCCTAAAAGAAGCTAACACTCTAGAAAAAGGAATTCCATTCCTGTAGAAATCTGTGAGATTATGAAAGTCTGCGGTTGAGCAAGGTAGTCACAAGTGTTGCACTTCCAATTCAAAGCCAAAGACGCCACAAGTGTTGCCTCCGGCATAACCCCCAATGGGAAATAGCACTTCAGACCAACCATCTCCTCAAAGACGGTTAGTGACGCTGCCGCGAGTCGTGGTCGCAACCACGGCCATGCTGACTTTTATCTCGTTCTGGCGCGCAGCCGCGATTGTCCTGAACGACCTCGCCTCATCAGCTTTCTACGCCGGAGGCATTGCCGAGCAGGCGATCGGGCCCTCGGCCCCCTGGTTCATCCTGGCCGTGATGCTTTTCGCTTACGCGGTCGCCCAGATGTACGTGGAAAGCTGCAGCATGTTTGTGCGAGGCGGCGTTTACCGCGTTGTCAAGGAGGCCATGGGCGGCACGCTGGCCAAGTTTTCAGTCTCCGCACTGATGTTCGATTACATCCTGACTGGACCGATCAGCGGCGTATCGGCGGGCCAGTACCTCGCAGGCTTTATTAATGAGCTTCTGCAGTTTGTTCATATCAGCGTTGTGTTGCCCACCAATTCAACCGCGGCCGTTTTTGCAGCGGCAGTAACACTCTATTTCTGGTGGCAGAACGTCAAGGGCATTGAAGAGTCCAGTGAGAAGGCCGTCCGCATTATGGAGTTCACAACCATCCTTGTGATCCTCATGATCGGATGGTGCGGATACACACTTTGGGTCAGGGGTGGCCATCTTCCTCCGGCGCCGGTGCCTTCCAACCTGCATTTTTCCGTTGACGCCGAGGGGTGGCTGCGTTCCAGCCGTCTGCCGGAGATTATCGGTGTCGTGGGTGTCCTGGTGGCCTTTGGACACTCGGTCCTGGCCATGAGCGGACTCGAAACCCTGGCACAAGTCTACCGGGAAATCGAACATCCCAAGCTGCCCAACCTGAAAAAGACCGCGTTCATCATCTTCATCTACAGCATGGTCTTCACCTCTCTGGTTTCGTTCTTCGCCTTCATGATTATTCCGAATGCCCACACGCGGCTCAGCTACAGAGACAACCTGATCGGCGGCCTGGCGATGAACGTCGTGGGACCGCTGACTTTACGTCTGCTGTTCCAGGGATTTGTGGTCGTCGTCGGCATCATGATCCTTTCGGGCGCCGTTAACACAGCCATTGTCGGCTCGAACGGAGTTTTGAACCGCGTTTCGGAAGACGGAGTGCTGGCAGACTGGTTCCGGCAACCTCATCCGCGCTACGGAACCTCGCATCGGATCATCAATCTGGTGGTGGCGCTGCAACTGCTGACCATTTTCCTCAGCCGCGGCGATGTGATTATGCTTGGCGAAGCTTATGCCTTCGGAGTGATCTGGAGCTTCGCCATGAAGGGACTCGGGGTACTGGTGTTACGCTTCACCCGGCCCGGGCCGAGAGAGTTCCGTGTACCTCTGAACCCGAGGCTAGGCCGTCGGGAATTCCCGGTTGGGCTGGGGCTGATTACGCTGACCCTGTTTGCAACTGCCACGATCAATCTCTTCACGAAGGAAATTGCGACCATTTCCGGAGTCTCCTTCACCCTATTGTTTTTTATCCTTTTCACCCTCTCGGAAAAACATTCGCAGCGCACGGCGGCCCGAGGCGAACTCGACCAATTCAATCTTGAGCCGAGTGAGGAGATTACAGCCCAAGCAGTTGGATCAAGGCCAGGCAATATCCTGGTGCCGGTTCCCGACTATTTCAAGTTGTACCACCTGGCTTCCGTTTTGGAACGTGTCGATATCGAACGCCAGGGCGTGGTGGTTCTGCACATCCGAGTTCTGATGCGTGCGGGGTCCGGCGAGCATGGATTGGAACCGGAGCAATTGTTCACGGTTTACGAGCAGGAATTATTCACTCGCGCGCTTGCCCTGTCAGAAAAGTACGGAAAGTCGGTGAAGCTGGCCGTGGTTGCCGCTACAGACGTGTGGGACGGCATCTTACGAGCAGGCCGAAACCTGCAGTCGTCTACAATCGTTCTCGGGTCTTCAACGAAGATGTCGCCCGCGGAAGAGGCCCGGCGTGCCGGACTGGCATGGGAAGGACTGCCCGACCCCAAGCCGCAGCTGACGGTGGAAGTCTATTCGCCTCGGGGACGAGAAGAGGTTTATTACCTGGGCCCGCACGCCCCACATCTTACGCCGATCGAAATCGACCTTCTTCACAAGATCTGGCTCGAGTGCAGCTCGCGGCTGGAACCGGAAGAGATTCACCACCATGACATCGTCCACTTTGCACTCACGGAAATCGAACGCCAGCTGTGCGAAGGTGGAGACAGGCAAGTCCTTGAACGACTGAGGCAGCATCTTGAAGATATGAAGTCCCGGCGCGTACCTCATTTGTAAGAAGCTTCCTGCCCGCCGGCGCTGACGGCGTTGAAAGTCATTAACGAAACAAACTGCGGAATGACAAATGCGAGGTCTTGGGATGCCTGGCAAGGGTCATGCCATGCAAACTTGAAGGCGGCAAACGACATTGTTTCGCCAGTATCTTCAAGGCGACATCAGGGAGTGTGCCTGGAGCGGGAAAAATCCGCAATCCCCAAGCGGACGACGGTATGGTACAAGGGACTTTCGGCATGATGCCGGCTCAAGCGGGGACGCTCTTCCGTCCAGACGCCATAAACCCTCCCATCATAGGCGGCAATGCCGGTGTAATCACCTATAAAATCGTTATTAGGATCGAACGCTTTGCTCATCCAGAGATAGTTGTGGAAGGTATGCCCGTGGTTGGTCGAGCGGGCCAGGACCACAACGGCCCTGCGATTGTCCGGATCGTACCGCCGGTCGTAAAACACGAGGTTTGCGGCCCCCGTCACCGGGTCAACCGCCAGCCACTGGAAGAATTGGTCGGTCCCATCGTGAATGGGATCTGAATTGACGCGGACCGCCGGCGTCCAGGTCCGGCCGCGGTCGGGCGACGTTGAACAGAAAACGTCAACATCACCGTTGCGGTAATCGCTCCAGGTTACGTAAAGGAGACCGGCGCCATTGCCGCCGTGAGGATCGATTGAAATCACCGGAAAGCCATCGGTCCTGTCTACATCGGAAATGTGGAAATAGGGCGGGCCAATGGAGATGATTTCACGCGAGGGCGCGAATGTGCGGCCGCCGTCCCGCGATGAAGTAAACGCCACATGGGTGCCATCCGCCCATACGACATAGACCGTTCCGTCCGGACCGACCACACCTGTGAATCCCTCTACCGCGCCATTGTCGTCCCGAGGCAGCCCCGCCTGGGTACTGATCCGGATGGGCTTTGACCAACTCGCCCCATCGTCAACCGAGCGCGAAAAGAGGATGACGGATTGCGTCAGAGTGAATCGTGTCCAACCTACATAGAGATTTCCCGCATACGGCCCGTGGGTATCGTCAGCCACGATGTATGGCTTGTCCTCAAAAGGGATGCCCGGCCTAGTGGGGTGTTTGATCACCGGAACGGCGGGCCGCTGCCACGTCCGGCCGCCGTCCATTGATCGACGCACGAAAACGCCATTCCGGGTCGCATTGTGGGCCCAATACTCATCAGTACCAAGCTTGTCAAAAGCGATGTAGCAGAGAAACGCATGGCCAAGGTTGTCATAGGCCACCGACACATCGCCTGAAGCCGCATAGTACCGAGGCAGCGTTTGAGAAACTATTCGCCAGTGCGCACCGGCATCCTGCGAATACGCAATGTGCGCACCGGTCTGGTATGCAACCACCAGTTGCCGAGGGTTGCGAGGATTGATCGCTACCGAAGGTTCGTTGAAATATCCGCGATGCCGCGTGAGGGTAACAATCTTTGCCCCGGGCGGAGGCAGCAGGGGCGTGGCCTGTCCGTGTGCGACAGCCGCAACGAGGGCGAAAAAGCAGACAGCCATCACACGAATGGCCAAAACGCTATGCTTAAGTGAACCGACGTAAATCTTGAATCCGCGTTTCGAACCTGGCATGGCACTGGAAGAGTTGGAATGCTCCATTCGACAGCGTGAGATGGTGCACGTATTCAGTGTTCAACAAGGGGTTTGAGCATCTGGTCAAGAAGGTCCGGGCTGCCGGCTTCTCGAACCAGATGGGGAAATTGCTCGCCTCCGTGATAGTCGATGGCACAGGTCTTGTAATACCCGTCATTCAAAACCAACAACCGAAGCGGTTCAGACGAAGTTGTCCCAGCCTTCAACGCCAGTCGAAGCACCTGGGGTGTAAACTGGCGTCCATTCACGGCCACCACTTTCATCCCCGGAGAAATGCCCGCCGCGTAAGCGGGTTTGGTCACAATGGAATCTTCGACTGTGCCATCGTCTTTCAGCAGAAGACCGATCGAATAGTCCTCATTCAAATCGCCGCGTACTTCTTCCGAATTCTTCAGCAAAGCTGGCTCTCGGCTCGTATAAATGACTTTCCAGCCGCTGCTCTCGATACCACTCAGAGGTGCCTTCGGAGAAGTCGAATCGAGCCTCTTGTGAAGGAAGTTTGCCCATGGGTAAGGCGCAATTTTGTTCAGGGCGTCAACGAGGTCCTGGAAAGTGTAAGTCTTTAACTGAGGGCCAAGGTTTGGACCGCCATAAAACAGGCGGCAGAAATCATCCAAAGACTTCTTCCCGTGCGTCTGATGGTTGATGATGCTGTTCACTTCAAGCCAGAGCAGAACTCCTTCGTCGTAGAAATCCACGCCGCGCCGCCAATTGACCCACTCTTCAGGCGCAAAGTAAAGGATCTGAGCTGCAGTTGCGGTATCAAGCAGAGGACGCCAGGTACGTCCAGGCCGGCCAGGGCCAAACTCTGCGGCAATCAGCGCAAGGTTCTGGCGGTACTGGCTGTCAGTCCACAAACCGCTGCGGGCCGTCAGGAGATCACCCAGATACTCTGTCAAGCCTTCATAGACCCAAAGCATATCGGTCTCCTGAGGCTGCTCGTAATAGGGAGGGCTCAGGTCCTTCGGACGGCGGAATTTGCCGTTCCAGGAATGGACGAATTCGTGCGGCAGCAGCATGGCCATGTACAGGCGCAGTTGGGGATCAATCAGAGAAAACTCGTCAACGCGGCTGTCGTCGGACTCATGATGTTCCAATCCGAAGTGAGCGACGTGGTTACTCAACGTGAGCAGGAAATGATAGTCGCGATAATGGTGCGACCTGAAGAGCAATCCCGCCTGCTCCACGAGGTTGGTGTAATCCTGTTGCAGCTGCGGACTCATGTTGAGAGCTGCTTCGCTATCCGCGGCCAGATCGATCTCATGATGGATAGGCTCTCCCGGCGGAGTAACGTTAATGACCCGGTAGTACTCGCCACTGCTCACCGGCGAATCAACCAGCCGGTTCAGCGAAACCGGCTTGAATTCGATGACATTGCCGTCCTGATGGGCCACCGGAAGCGCAGTTCCGAATTTCCAGCCATGGGGGATCTTCAAGGTCGCTTTGTAAATGAGGTTCTGCGCAAGATAGCCGGCAGGGTAGAGAAGGTTCTGGTTCCAACTGATCACGACCAGCTTGTCCGTTGCCGAGGCGCCTGCGGTGAACCCGGACGTCATCTTCGGCTCAACGTAATCCAACTTGACATCAAGTCTGCTGACCCCCTGAGGGATATCCAAGTGAAAAGTAAACATGTCCAGGAGATCGCGGCGCCAGGGAATCGTCTTGCCGTTGGCGCTGAATTTCAATCCCACGAGGTTATTAATCGGGCCGTCGGGAGCGTGTTCGCCCGGAATCCATTTCGGGTAATAAAGGGTCAAAGGTCCCGGGGAAACAGGCATCACCATGCGAGTGTGGATAATCTGTTGTGGCGCCTGAGTAGCATCGACATCCAGGATGATTGTGGGTTTGGCCTGTGCACCTAAGACCGGGACACCCATCACGGACAACAAGACAAGAACTATACAAATTCGATAACGCGAAATCATCGCCTTCATCCTCATCTCTAATCGACTGGGCTGTGGGGAAGAGCCGGCGCCCGAGGCCTGGGTTTCAGGCGCAAGTCGCCCTCGGACTCACGACGCACCCGTGAAACAAAAAGACAGGAAATGCGCGGCGGGCATGTCCCCTCCGAGTCTACGATCATAACGCCTTTGGACCGCTTGGGCCAAGCACCTGCCTGAGCAACCTTACGATTTGGGGGATGCCCGCCGGGTCGAGAAGCAACCCGGTATGGTTGACCTGATGAGACGCCTGGAACAAACGTTTTCAATAAGGTCGCAGACAAGCGCGCATGCCATCTCACATGGTTGGATCAGTTATCGGCCGCGGATTGAAATCGCTGGGAATCGAATTCACGATATGGAGTTGCCGGTCGGTCGTGACGATTCCGAGCGCTTGACAACCATAGCCCGACTCCTGCGGCAAATGGAGAATCAGGGAATCAGGAATTTCCACGTAGCTTGCCGGCAAAGGAGGGGACTTCCCTAAAAGGCGCGCCGAACTGAAAGCCTCTGTCAAATCGCCTACTCCCGGCGTAATGGCATCTTCAGGGCCAAGGTTTTTCTGGCCGAACTCCTTTTCGCCCAGCTTGCGGCCCCGCTCTTCGTCCGGCAGGAACGCCAGCGGAGGCAAGCGGAACACGGTGTCAACGAACTTGACTACCGAGGCCTGGTTCCCTTGTTCGTGAGCAACGTAGTGCGTGCGAGCATAGGGAGAAATAAGAATCAGCGGCACGCGTGGGCCATCGCTGATGACCGAACCGTCCGGCCCCTTGGCAAGGATGGGCGGGGGAACCTGGTCATAGTCACCTTCGGAATCATCCCAGGTAATAATGATCGCACTCTCGTTCCAGTACGGGCTCGCGGCAATCGCATTGACAGTCTCTGCGACAAGCGCTTCGCTGATCTGCGCATCGGAATAGGCTGGATGGTCGTCGTCACCCTGAAAATTCTTCTGCACCACCGGATCTGGATCAGACGGTTTGAGATGGAACGGATTTTTGAATCCCCCCTTCACAAAGAAGACTCCGCCGCTTTTCGGAAGAGTCCTTTGTTTGAGAGCATTGAAGAAGTCATGAAGCCCGTGCAGTTCCTCGCGCATCTTCGGATTGTTCGCAATGTAACCAAAATACTGAGGGCCATTGTGGTGCGTAACATAAGCCGCATGCAAACCAAATGCATCCTTAGGGCCGTCATCCATATCGACATGCTTTGAATCATAGCCTTCCTGGTACCATCCGAAAGCCACGGCGGATTCACGGCGCTTGGAGATAAAAGTGATGTCCTGCCTGACGTCAGCCAAGTCCGTGCGAGGACTCCGGTCATCCCGAGTGACGGACTCCAGCTGATCTTCCTGCAAGGTAAGCGGAAGCGAGGCAAAGGTGAGGTTGATCTGCGTGTGCACTTTGCCTCCGGGGGGAAAATCGTGCGGATTGACCGGCATCTTCTCCGCCTTCGGAGTCGGGTCAAGCGGCGATCCCCAGAAGGGGTCTATATCATTCATCACAGGCACGCCCGGTGAGTGCGCTCCGTTGCCCTTATAGGCCTCGTTGGGGTGCAATGCCCATTGCGTCTGGCCCGTCTGCGCAGCAATGATAGAAATATTCCCCAGCGTTGACGGGCCCGCCATCTCCTGAAAAATGTGATCGAACAACACAAAGCGGTCGGCATAACGCCAGAGGAGAGGAATGGTGTTGCAATCCTCGTATGCCATCGTCAACTCACCCATCTGCTTCGCCATCAGCGACGGCTTGCCGGACTTCATGAATCGGTGCTCTTCCCACAATGCAAACCGATTCATTTGAGGAACGCCATGCTGAATGTTCATCTTGGCAACGATTGCCGGATGCGAATGATCTACATCGTCTGTATCGGCCGCGAACTGGTTCGGCCCGATCCGGAACGGATGAATGGTCCCCATCGTTCCATTGGTATTTTCCAAGGGCTGATAAAAGCCTGGAGTATCCTTCGGCTTGTTCGTGAAGAGACCCTCCGCATCCGGGTAAGTCCCAAAATACGAATCGAAGGATCTGTTTTCCTGATAGATAACAAAGATGTATTTAACCTTCTGCCGCAACAGCTTTACCATCTGGCCCGGCGAAAGGCCGGGTTCCTGTGACGGGGGAATTTGATATTTTTCAATGGCCTGCTGATTGGGATTCGGTTTGGACGCATTCTCTGTCTGACACCCTGCAAGAAGCAACCCCACCGCGACAACAATCCCTGCACGTGTAATTGTAGAAACATGTTTGATCATGGCTCGGACAGTTTAATCCGAAACCCTTCCTGAAGCCAGCCTCTGATTGGTCCGGGACAGGGTGGTCACCATGTCTCTTTTCGTCTGCCGGGCCATTCCTGAAATCCGTCTCACGAGAGGATCACCATAGCGTCGGATGGTCTGTTGGCAGGCTACGAAGCTGGCGCAGCTTGAGGCACAAGGGTTTTTCATGGTATAAAGAGAGTGACAATCTAATGACCTTCGGGGCAGGGTGAGGGATGACGGATAAGACGTCTTCCCAATTCCCGATCGGCGGTAGAGCCCGCGAGGGGAATTCGGAAGTTCCAGCCATTTGCCGGTCACCGGTATTCCAGTGATCGGGCAATAGTTAGCTGAGTTCCCCAGGATCCGGTGAAATTCCGGGGCCGACGGTAAAGTCCGGATGGGAGAGGGTCAGGCGCCTGCATCTTGCGCAAACAGGCCTCACCGTATTGGGGCCGTGCCGGCACAGGCTTGCGGGCAGACATTCGTTGCTATCCATGCCCCGATGTGGGGTTGCTGCTTTGGTCCGGCGGTAATCACCACTCACCAAGACCTCCTCTCCCAAAATCATAATGGTTGGCGTCCAGGTGAAGTGCTCGCTCGCCTGGAACGGGCCCGAAGCTGGAAAGAATCCCGGCCCTTGTTGCGAAAGGTGCCTGGAATCGAGAAAGGCGAGATGAGGTTCTGTGTTCAGCGGCATTGTTGAAACCACCAGCCCGGTTCTCAAAGTTGGCAGCACGCAGAAACAACAGGTTCTGGCCATTCGCAAGCCGCAAGGTTGGAACCTGCAGGATGGGGAAAGCGTGTGCGTGGAAGGAGTCTGCTCAACGGTCCAGCGCTTCGACAAGAAGTCGTTCCAGGTTGTTTACATGCCGGAAACGCTGCGCAAGACCACGCTCGGCAACCTGCAGGCCGGTGACGAAGTCAATCTTGAACGGTGCCTGACACTGCAGAGCCTGATCGGCGGCCATCTGGTCCAGGGTCACGTGGACACGACGGCCCGAATCAAAGACATCCAAAACGAGGGTGAGGCAAGGATCTATACCTTTGAAATCCCCGCGAAGTTTTCACGCTATATCGTGCCCAAAGGCTCTATTGCACTCGATGGCATCAGCTTGACCGTGGTGAGCACCAAACATTCTGAGTTCCAGTGCTCGCTGCTTGCTTACACCCTGAACCACACAACGCTCGGAGGCAAACGACCGGGCCGACGGGTCAACGTCGAAGTGGACATTCTGGGCAAGTACATCGAAAGGCTCCTGAAGAAATGAGATTGCGGAATCAAAAGTCGAATTCCCGGAACCCAAGTCTCTCCCAAAGCAAGACTTCCCGTGTTCGCTTGGGAATCATTCGCGCCGAATACAATCGTGAGATCACTCTCAGTCTGCAAAAAAAATGCGTGGAAACTCTGCTCGCTGCGGGGGTTCGAGAGGGGAACATTCGCGTTTTCGCTGTCCCAGGGTGTTTTGAAATTCCAATCGTTGCCCAGAGACTGGCCTCAAAAAAGCGGTACGACGCCTTGATTGCTCTGGGGGCCGTGATTCGTGGCGATACCTATCACTTTGAACTCGTGGTAAATGAATGCGCACATGGAATCATGAATGTGTCACTCCGGCATGATGTGCCCATCATTTTTGAAGTTCTTGCAACTTACAACCGGCGCGACGCCCTGCGTCGTGCGGGAAATAACAAATTCAACAAAGGAATCGAAGCCGCTCAGGCGGCTCTGTCTTTGCTGGCCACTCTTGGCAGCGCCAGAAGTTAGAGGGACCTATGTCGCAATCAGCTACAGTCGAAGAAGCACTCAGGGAAATCCGCGGGGGCAATCTCATTATCGTGCGCGATAGCCTGGACCGCGAAAATGAAGGCGATTTTGTAATGGCCGCCGAAAAAGTCTCCAGCGGACATATCAACACGATGATCAAAGAGGGTGGAGGGCTTATTTGCGTTGGCCTGACGCGAGATCGGGCGCTGAAGCTGGGTCTGCCGCCGATGGTCGGGGCAGATGACAACTCAACGCCTTTTGGCTGCGATTTCACCGTCTCCGTTGATGCCCGCAAGGGTACCACGACGGGCATTTCAGCGGCGGACCGCGCAACCACCGTCCGGCTCCTGGCGTCTCCGCGCGCCCAGTCATACGATTTCGTGCGACCGGGTCATATCTTTCCGGTTCGGGCCCGAGCAGGCGGTGTTCTGGCAAGATCCGGCCATACTGAAGCTTCGGTGGACCTCGTGCGCCTTGCAGGATTGAAGCCGGTAGCCGTCATGTGCGAAATTCTGGATGGGAATGGCAAAGCCGCACAATCAACCGGCATTGAAAGATTGGCCCACAGGCATCACCTGAAAGTCCTCAATATCGAGCAACTGATTGAGTATCGCCGTTACCGGGAAAAGCTGGTGGTGAGAGTGGCCAGCGCGCAACTGCCGACAGAATTCGGGAATTTCACCGCCCATGTTTACGAGGTCCCGTCACAGAACCGTGAACACCTGGCACTGGTGATGGGGAGAGTTTCACCGGATCGCCCGACACTGGTCCGGGTCCACTCCCAATGCCTGACGGGTGACACTCTTTATTCCATTCGGTGCGACTGCCGCGAACAACTCGCCATGGCCATGAAAAAAATCAGCGAAAAAGGTGAAGGAGTCATCGTCTATCTCAGCCAGGAAGGGCGTGGCATCGGCCTGGCGAACAAGATTCGCGCGTACGCTCTTCAGGACAGAGGATTGGACACCGTGCAGGCAAACGAGCGTCTGGGACTGCCTGCGGACATGAGGGATTACTCCGTGGGTGCACAGATCCTGGCCGACCTGGGCATCCGCAAGATTCACCTGCTGACCAACAACCCGGAAAAGGTCTCGGGAATCAGGCGCTATGGACTCAATATCCTCCGCCGTGTCCCTCTTGAAATCACTCCGACCAAGACCAACCATGCATATCTGAAGGTGAAGAAAGACAAACTTGGACATCTTCTCAGCAAGGTGCAGTGATTGACCGCCAGAACGCCACGCCGTCCGCCGGAATTCTATATGGACATGGCGCTTGACCTCGCGCGCCGATGCCCCACTCTTCCTTACCCGAATCCCTGGGTCGGTTGCGTCATTGTTCGTGACGAACGCGTGGTCGGAAAGGGATTCCATCACGGCGCAGGTACAAACCATGCAGAGGTTGAGGCCCTGGTTGATGCCGGCCGGCAGGCCCGCGGCGCCACGCTCTATGTTACGCTCGAACCTTGTTGCCATTATGGGCGGACACCACCATGCACAGACGCCATCCTGAAGGCGGGCATCCGCAAGGTTTACTACGCCGTGAAGGACCCCAACCCCCGTGTTGCCGGCAAAAGTGCAGGACTGCTCCGCAAGCACGGTCTTGGGGTCTTTGGGGGCTATCGCTCAGAAGAAGCAGCCAGCCTTAACGAAGTGTACTTGAAATTCCAGACTACGGGCTTGCCCTTCATCACCGCCAAAGTGGCAACCAGCCTGGATGGCAAAATCGCGACGCGAACGGGGCAGTCAAAGTGGATCACGAATGCTGAAGCCCGGGGACGAGCGAGGCTGCTGAGAGCACGACATCAGGCCGTGCTCGTGGGAATTAATACGATTTTGAAGGATGATCCACACCTGGGCCCGCGGGAGAAGGGAACGGCGGAACCGTGGCGGATCGTTCTGGACTCGCGCTTGCGAATTCCGGAGAAAAGCCAGGTTGTGAGGTCAGGAAGGTGTGTCGTCGCGTGCACGCAGCAGGCGAGCAGCACAAAGAGGGCTCGCCTCGAGCGCGCCGGAGTAAAGGTGATGACCTTCAGGCGCAGGCAAGTTCCCTTGCGACCCCTGCTCAAACGCCTGGCCGACGAAGGAATTATCAGCCTGCTGGTTGAAGGAGGGGGTGAAGTTTTGGGAAGCTTTTTTGATGACCGATTGGTAGACAGGGTCTGCTGGTTTCTTTCGCCTGTGATTCTCGGTTCAGTTCGAAGTCGCCTGGCGGTGGCGGGTAGAGGCGCAGCTCGGCTTGGTGAGGCTTGTTGGCTCCGCGACGCCAGCATCCAGAAGGTTGGAAATGCGTGGCTGATCCAGGGAAGAGTTCCAGAACCGGCGCCGAAACAATCACGGATTGCGCGTTAATTCCACCACGCACGATTTGCCCGCAGTGTATCTCCTCGAAGAGTTTTTCCGGCATCAGCAAGGCACATTTAAGCGCTGGCAAGAATCGTACTGAGACGGCCCTGCCTTCGCCGCAAGGATTTCCACCAGCCTTCCAGCCACAGAGTGCAACGCCGCCACCGAGAGGGGTCGCGTTGTAATTTTCAAGTCTTAATAATCGGGACTCCGAATCCAGCAGACAATGAAGCGCGCATGCAGTTGGGCGATCACTACAAGGTAAAGAGGGGCGCTTTTAATCGCATTCCATTACAAATAGTGTGTCTGAATTCGACCAGGTTTTTCTTCTTCCATGCGCATGGGCAACCCTGGTATTCGCAGAACAACTCTAAAACAATGAAGCGAAAAATCTGAAGTAGGAGGATGGCTCTGTTTATGCCAAGCAAACTACGGTCAATTCTCATATCACTTTTTAGTGTGGTTTTCCTATTCGCAGGGATGGCGTTCGCCAAAACGAATCATGTCAGCCTGATTTATCATGCAATGATTGGCAAGTCTCTGAAACTAAAGCCCGGAAACTACCGTTTCAATATTGTAAACAACAAGAAGTCCCCCAAGGTCAATTTTTACAACCGCAATGGGAAGCTTGTTGGTGAGGTGCCTGTGAAAGTCGTGACCAAATCCGCAAAGAACACACAGACCATGGTCGACTATAACACCGTGGCATCAAACCATGTCATCACGGAGATCAGTCCTCGCGGATGGAATGAGAGTCTGTATTTCAATCAGTCAAAGACAAAGAAGATGGACCCCAAGAAATAAGGCCTGAAACGGTCCCGGAATCCCCAAGCGCGGGTTCTGGGGCCGCAGTCCAGCAAGCAGAACGAAAGGAGAAAGAGAAGCGTTCCGTGCAGAAGGCAGAATCGCGAAGTTCGGGAAAACCGGTTCGGCAGATGGGCAGGTATCGCAAAGCGCGCGAGGACCGGGCTACACCCTGAGCCGGTTGATTCCGTCGAAGGCGGCGTTCTTGTAACACTCCGCAAGCGTCGGGTAGTTGAAGACCGTGTTCACAAAGTAGTCAACTTTCCCTCCGAAGGCTAAGACTGCCTGGCCGATATGGACAAGATCGCTTGCGCCGGTGCCCATAATGTGCACGCCCAGCAACTCGCGCGTTTCAAGGTGGAAGATCAGCTTCAGCAAGCCCGTAACGTCACCAATAATCTGCCCACGCGCGGTCTCCTTATACTGAGCTTTACCAACCTCGTAGGGAACCCCCTGTTCAGTAAGGGTTTCCTCACTGCGTCCCACCATGGAAATTTCGGGGATGGTGTAGATGCCGTATGGAAACAACTCGGGCATGCTGGCAGTTTCCACGGCGAACGCGTGGCAGGCCACAAGCCTTCCCTGCTCCATGGAAATCGAGGCAAGGCTCGGGAACCCGATGACGTCACCGGCTGCATAGATGTGGGGTACGCTCGTCTGGTAATGTTCATCCACTTTCAATCGTCCGCGATTATCAGCGGAAAGACCGGCTGCCGCAAGATTCAACCGCTCGGTGGCGCCCGTACGACCGATGCTGTAAAGGGCTTTCTCAGAAAATATCTTCTTGCCACTGGCCAGATGGATTGCAACCCCGCCGCCATGGCCGTTCTCGTAAGGCTCGATCCCCTGCACCTTTTCGTTAAGCCACAACGTGACGTCATTGTTGCGCAAGTGATAAGCGAGCGTGTCTACAATTTCCCCATCGACGAACGGAAGCAGTCGGGGCCTCATGTCGATCAGCGTGACCCGGATGCCAAGTGTGGCAAAAATGCTGGCATATTCGCAGCCGATCACTCCCGCGCCTATCACTGTTAAACTTCTGGGCAACTTATCGAGCATCAGGATTTCATCACTGGTGAAAATCCGGCGGCCGTCGAAAGGTATGTGCGGATCTTTGGTTGCCGTTGTCCCCACCCCTATCACGATGTACTCGGCGGTCGCGTCCCGATATCCCTGTGCATTGGTGAAGTTCAATCGAACCGTATGAGGATCGATGAAGGAGGCCTCCGCGTTAATCAATTCAATCCCGTTTCGCATCAACTGGTGCCGGGCGACATCGATCTCGTGTCTGATAACATGCTGCGTGCGGAACAGTAAGTCATCCTTGGTGATGTTCTGCTTGACAGTGTAAGACTCGCCATACAGATCATGCTCGCGGTAGCCCGACAGATAAAGGACCGCCTCACGCAACGTCTTGCTGGGGATAGTGCCCAGGTTAATGCAAACACCCCCCACAACTGCTTTGCGCTCGGCAACCGCAACCCTCTTTCCAAGCTTGGCCGCCTGAATCGCCGCATGGTGACCGGCTGGCCCCGAGCCGATTACCAGCATATCGTATTCAAAATCAGGCACATCTCCCCCACAGTCTCAATTCCTGAACTGGCGCTGCTCTTGCTTGATGTGAAACGAGCAGATATTCGGAATTGTCTCGCTGATAGTTCTAATCCCGAGTTGGAGTTTCCAACCCCAGACTTTTCCAGATGACGTCGACCCGCTTTCTGGTTTCATCATCCATGACGATCTCGTCAGGCCAGGGCCGGGCAAAACCCTCGCTCGCCCATTTTCGAGTAGCATCGATACCCATCTTCGACCCGAAATTTGGTAACCGCGAAGCGTGTTCAAGCTGATCCACCGGCCCCAGCACAAACTGGATGTCACGTTCCGGATCGATATGGTTCAAGGCTTTCCACGCCACTTCCCGAACATTGTGGACGTCAACATCGTCATCGACAACCACAATGCATTTGGAGAACATGGCTCCGGGCAATCCCCAGATTGCATTCATCACCTTGCGCGCGTGGCCAGGATAACTCTTGCGGATTGAAACGATGATCAGGTTGTGGAACACCCCTTCTGCCGGCATGTGCATATCGACGACTTCCGGCATCTGCTGCCGCATCAGCGGCAGGAAAAGGCGTTCGACGGCAAACCCCATCCAGTAATCCTCCATCGGCGGAGGACCTACAATCGTCGAAACATAAATGGGATTCTTGCGGCGCGTGACGCAAGTGATGTGCAACGCCGGAAAGTTGTCTTGAAGCGAATAGAAACCGGTATGATCGCCAAAAGGTCCTTCCACCCGAATATCGTCGAGGTCGACATAACCTTCCAGCACGATTTCGGCGTTTGCGGGAACCTCCAGGTCCACAGTTTCGCAATGCACCAACTCCACCGGATTCTGGCGAAGGAAACCCGCAAACAGGAATTCGTCCAGGTCCTCCGGCAACGGCAATATTCCCGAGAGCATCGTTACAGGATCAGCCCCGATCGCCACAGCGACATCCAACCGACGTCCTTTGCCCTGCCGGTCAAGCCAGCGGAAATGTTCGGCTCCGCCCTTGTGAACCTGCCAGTGCATGCCGGTCGTCCGCTCGTCGTAGACCTGCATCCGGTAGCAGCCGACGTTACGCCGGCCGTTCCTGGGGCTGCGCGTCACAACCATTGGCCAGGTGATAAAGCGTCCACCATCCTGTGGCCAGCATTTCATGATTGGGAACTCGGCAAGGGAAGGATCTTCCCGTTGGATGATCTCTTTAACAGGGCTGTTCTTCACAGTCTTAGGGAAGAAGGAGCCAAGCTCAGCCACCTTCGGCAACATTCTCACTTTGTCCAGCAAACCCTCGGGTGGTTTCATCGCCAGCAGGCCTTCAATTCGCTTCGCAACATCATCAAGGGAAGATACACCCAGCGCCAGTTCGACCCTCTTTTTCGTCCCAAGCGTGTTGATCAAGAGTGGCACAGAATAGTCTTTGCCATCCTTTGCCGAACGCGGCTTCTGAAAAAGCAATGCGGGGCCGCCTGCCTTGGCTACGCGGTCGGTAATCTCGGTCATTTCGAGATCGACGTCAACCCCGACATCGATACGCTTCAGCTCTTTTTCTCGCTCCAACCGGGTGATGAATTCTCGAAGATCGTTGTAAGCCACGGCATCCCTGACCGGAGAGGTGTTATGTTGTTCCTCTCCTTTCGTGCTTTTGCTGCATGCAGCCTTAAAGTTCCAAGAATTGCAGATTGCGCATCGCAAATCAAGGACCACAAATGGCCCAGTATATTGAGGTCAATGCCTTGTTGACAACCTCCGCCTTTGCAACTGATACTTGTCTTGCTACGCTGAAGGGGAGGGCAGCGGAAGTGCGTGTTGTAAGCACGTTTCCACGTTAATCCGAGTGAATCCACCCTCCTTCCAGGGTCGCTTCATGGAAAATTGCAGGAAAGGGTCTTCTTGGGTCTGGTCTGGATGGGCCACCCGATTCTTGGTGCTTTGCAGTCTTGTTGCCTTTTTTTTCAGCTCGCCGGTGTTTGCTCGCCAAAACCATCAAGAAACGCATAACCCGATAAAGAAGAGGCAGCATCTGGGCGCTGCCCACAGAACTGCTGTTCCTCCCGTTCAGCTTTGCGTAGTGGTCCGAAATGTTCGCGGCCAGACGGTCGCGAACCTCCGCCGAAGCGACTTTCGGTTGTGGGACGATGGCCGGCTACAGCGCATCACTGATTTTGCTGCCGACATAGTCCCCGCCCCTGTTGAAAACATCAAGATTCCCGGAACCATTCGTTATACTGCTCTGTATTTTGACGATCTTCATTACGACTTTACTGACACCATCCGAGTCACAGACAGCGCGTATTCCTACTTCGCCCATACACTGGGTCCGCGGAACAAGGTCGGTGTCTTCACTGCTTCGGGCGAAGTAACGCTTGATTTTACCGACAATCCCAAGAAGCTCCATCAAGCTCTCCTGACAATACGCCCTCACCTGCCTTTGGCAACCGAGGCGAAAGCCTGCCCGCAGATTTCGGATTTCCAGGCTTATTTATTGCTCTACGCCAACGACCCACTTGCCCTGCAAATAGCCCTGGAGGACATGACCGGCTGCAGGAACCAAACTGGCCAGCCCGACCCGCCACTCGATAGCCTGCCGATCGCAAGGCTCCGGCAGATGAAGCAGACCATCGATGCCCGGGCAAGACAAGTTATTGCGCAAAGTGAAATCCGATCACAGCAAACTCTCAACGGGCTGGACCATCTCATCAGCAAGGTGGCCACGCTGCCCGACCCGCGGGCCATCATCATAGCCTCTCCGGGTTTTCTGACTGGCACGAGTTCAAGGCAGGTTGACGTGCTCGCACAGCAGGCGACGCACCTTCATATTATCATCAGCGCACTGGACACAACCGGCCTGCTCAGACAGCTTTCACCACCTGCCCCCACGCATAACCGCAGGCTCGACGAAGAACGGGAAGCACTTGTCGCTGCCAAGAACCAGATGATGGCGGACCGCGCCTCGATGAATGCGGACGTGCTGCTGGACCTGTCTACAATGACCGGAGGCAACTTTGTCTCCAACATGGATGACTTGGAGTCAGGTTTCAGGGCAACCTTGCCGTTGCCTCCTGCTTATTATGTGCTGGGATTTTATCCAACGAACCTGAGAGATAACGGGCATTTCCATAGCGTCCGGGTCAGTGTTGTCCGGCACGGGCTCATGGGAGTCCAGGCTCCTTCCGGCTACTATGCGCCGGGAACTCCGTCGGAAATTGTCAAGTCATCCATCCGTAACAGGCATTCAAGACATCGCCGGAAATAACTGCCCGATATGATCCGCCCCGAACTCCCTGACGCCCCTTCATTCCGATGCGCGCTGTTTCGCTGGTACGGAGTTCACTCCCGAGCTTTGCCCTGGCGCCAATCCAAGTCTCCCTATGAGGTGTGGGTTTCGGAGATCATGCTCCAGCAAACTCAGGTCGAGACCGTCATTCCCTATTACCAGCGTTTCCTTCAGGAATTTCCAAGCCCTGATCACCTGGCAAAAGCCCCGCTCGAACGGGTTCTGGAATTGTGGTCGGGCCTGGGCTATTACCGTCGTGCTCGGAACCTGCACCGGGCAGCGCAGGAGATAGTGGAAAAGCATGGCGGGCACTTCCCCGATGATTTCGGGCAGGCACGTTCCCTACCCGGCGTAGGCAATTACACGGCTCGAGCGGTGCTGAGCATTGCATACAATCAACCGCTTGCCGTTATCGATGGCAACGTAACTCGCGTGATGGCCAGGTTTCTGGGCCTGCGCGGCAATCTCCACGAACCCGAATTTCGACGGGCCATTGAGGAGACTCTTGATCTTCTTCTTTCCCGCCGCCGGCCGGGCGACTTCAATCAGGCTGTAATGCAACTGGGACAAAATGTTTGTCGACCACGCTTGCCTCAATGCCCGTCATGCCCCCTGGGGCGGTGGTGCCATGCTTTCAAGTTTGAAGACCCCGAAGACTACCCCGCGCCACGGGTCAAGCGGCGCGCGGAGTTGTGGTACATGGCAACTGCCGTGCTCCGTCGGAATCAGCGAATTCTGATGTCCCGCGGCCTGGATGACGGACTCCTTGAAGGCTTGTGGAACTTTCCCTCAGCACTGGGTCAGTCCGGCAACCAGGCTGTGGAACGTTTGCGGGAAAAACTCCACTCTGCCCTCGGGACTCAAGCCGACTTGAGAAAGCTCGGACACCAACTTCTACACAACATTACCTATCGACGCATCCGAGTCCAGGTTTACAGTGGCGAATTCATAGGGCGAGCGCCGCGAGACGGATTTCGCTGGTTCCACCCAAAGACTGTTGAACGGGCGGCCGTGTCTCAATTGGCACGCAAGATCGCTGGAAAACTGGTCAGTTGAGGCTAATAAAAACCAGATGATGTAATGCTGGAACGAACTTTGGCCTGCCAGCCGGCACGGTCAAACCGGTAAAATCCCGCCAATCATGCCCTTATCCGCCCGAAGATGGAATGTTAGCTCCTTCGGCACGAGACTGAGACCCCTTGGAACGATGTCCCAAGCCTCATCGGAATCCAACATGGTCAATTCCAATGCCATTTATCTTACGCTCAAGGCTTATTCTTAACTCTGCAGAACTCTTATGCCCCAGCCCGCCGTGTGCCCCCGTCCGATCCGCTTCTCAATAAGTCTTCCCAGAATAACCGTGGTGCTCTCATTCAGTCTTGGTTGGAAGCCCCCAGCTGATTGATTCCATGGAAATCTCCCCATCCACCAACGGCAGATATCCTCCTACAAAGGGGTACCATCCCTCCATTGGGCATGCTAGGCAGCAAAAAGTGATTTCTGGCTTTATCTCCTTCATAAGATTTATCTTCTTGCCGAAATGTCTTTGTGTTGTTAAAATCTCCGACTCAGGGGGACTCGCATTAGCTTACGTGATCGGCCATTGACTAGAGGCTCATAATCTCATGTACCTTCACATGGAGTGAAAACACGCCTTCTCCAGCCTAGTAATGGTCTCGCCAGGGAGGAAATTTCATGTGCTGCTCATGCTTTCGCATGGCGAGAGTATATGCTGCAAGAGTGTTTCTGTTTCTTGCGCTCGTTGTGTTCCTTCTCCCAGCAGAGACACTGGCGCAGTCAACTACAACCGGAGCGATCACGGGGCAGATTACTGACCCATCCCACGCTGTGGTATCCCATGCCACGGTGAAATTAGTCAACGAAGAAACCGGGTCTGCAATCACCACCACAACTGACATGAGCGGCGCTTATCGCTTTGCCTTTCTAGACCCGGGAAATTACACCGTCACCGCAGCGGCTTCCGGGTTTCAGACCGCTACCCGACCGGTAACAATCGCAGTAGGACAAACGCGGACGACGAACTTCGAGCTCCAAGTGGGCGGAGGCCGGCAAACCATCACGGTGACTTACGAGTCGCACCTGCTGCAGCCGAATAACGCGAACATTGCCACCACCATCAGCCAACTCCAGATCTCGCAGATACCCAACCCGGGCAATGATCTGACCTTCATCGCGCAGATGGCGCCTGGAACGGTCATGAACACGGGCAGCGGGTACGGCAACATCTCCTTCTACGGGTTGCCCGCCACCTCCAACCTCTTCACGCTCAACGGCATGAACGACATGGACCCATTGTTCAACCTGAACAACAGCGGGCCGTCCAACCTGATGCTGGGCTTGAACGATGTTCAGGAAGCCACGGTAGTGACAAACGGCTATTCGGGTGAATATGGAGGCCTGGCTGGCGCCAACATCAATTACATAACTAAGTCAGGGACAAACGCCTTCCACGGCAACGCAAACTATTACTGGAACGGCAGCGCGCTTGACGCCAATAGTTTCTTCAACAACGCCACCGATACTCCCCGTCCGTTTGTCAACGCCAATCAGTGGTCCGCCTCGCTGGGCGGACCGATTGTCAAGAACAAGGCTTTCTTTTTTGTGGATCAGGAAGGAATACGACTGTCAATCCCTACCAACATGCAAGCTCGAATTCCATCACAGGAATTCGAAAATGCCACAATCGCCAATCTTCAAAGTCTTGGGTTGGGTGCGTCTGTACCCTTTTACAACAAGATCTTCAACCTATACAACAACGCTTCCGGGGCAAGCCGAGCAAAACCCCTGATCAACTGTGGCAGCGCCGGGATTACCGATCTTCCAGCAGGCGACCCGTGCGTGCTGGCATTCCGGTCTACGGTTGGGCAGCTCACGAATCAGTGGATTCTTGCCTCGCGCCTGGATTTCAATCTCGGTTCCAGCGATCGGCTGTTCATCCATGGCGAAATGGACCGCGGACATCAGGGAAACTTCTCCGATCCCATAAGTCCGCTCTTCAATCTTGTCAGTAATCAGCCGGAGGAACAGGGCCAGATCGGCTGGACTCACCTGATGGGGACCAACAAAGTCAACTCGTTTCGCGGCACATTGCAGTATTATTCGGCTATCTTTTCACCGCCCAACCTTAGCAAAGCTCTGCAGGCGTTCCCATCAACCCTGTATTTCTATGACAACTCTTTGACTCCCCTCGGCGGCAAGGACTCAATTGCCCCTTCAGGTTCAAACGTCACCCAGTACCAATTCGTGGACGACTTTTCCTGGATTCGAGGCAATCATAACTTGAAGTTCGGACTCAATTTCTACCGAAGCGACATCAGCGATTACGAGTTTGGATACTTATCGAGCGGATTTCTGGGCTTTTTTCAATATTCCCCTGGTGGATCTCCTCTTTCTGCTTTTTATAACGGAGGATTTGCGCCAAACTTCTCATCTGGAGACCTTCTGGAAAAAAACTTTCCAACCTCTCTGGTTCAGCCTTTTGCACTTTATCGACTGGGGTTTTATGCACAGGATGAATGGAGAGTCGCAAGCAACCTGAATTTGACATTAGCGCTGCGGGGCGACCATTCCTCGAATCCCGTGTGCCAACACAGTTGCTTTGCCCGAACAGCCCAGCCTTTCCTCAGCCTTAATCACGATGTCTCCATCCCCTATAACCAGGCAATCCAGGTTAATCAACATCAGGAATTTGCAGCATTGACCAATCTGGCTTGGCAGCCACGTTTGGGATTCGCCTGGCAACCGTTCGGTTCACAAGGTAATTTTGTTGTGCGCGGCGGAATCGGACTCTTTTACGACGGTATTCCAGGCCGCACGGTCGAAAGCATCGCTGGCAATCCACCTTACCAGAATGAATTTGTCCCATATTTCGACTACATCTCTCCGTCTGAACCAACAAACCTGTTTGCAGACGCCGCAAATTCCAACAGCGCTTTTCTCACGGCCTTTGCGAATGGCGGAACCGCGGCCAGTATCTCGAACTCGCTTGCTGCTCTCGGCCAGTTTTTCTCACCTCCCAATCTCGCGAGCGCCGAGCAAACCGTCAAACTGCCCCAGTACCAGGAATGGAACCTTGAAATCCAAAAAGGACTTGGTCCAAACACTATATTGAGCCTGGATTACGTAGGAAACCACGGCATCCACGAAATGATCCAGAATGCATCCATCAACGGCTATGCCCTGGGCTTCGCCGGCATGCCTTCAAGCCCCCCTGATCCAAGGTTTGGGACCGTTACCTATCTTGAAAACGCGGGAGTATCCAGCTATAACGGGATGACCATCAGCTTCCGGCACAATTTTTCGCGCGGTCTGCTTTCTGCGAATTACACGTATGGCCATGCACTGGACATTCTGTCGAACGGTGGGAGTGGGTTGCCGTTCATCTATAGCGTCAACGCGAGCACGGTGTACCCGCAGAACCCTTACGACATAAGAGCCAATTACGGCAGCGCTGATTATGACAACCGGAACAATTTGAACTTGAGTTACGTGTACAACCTGCCGATCCGGCAGTTCTTCTTCGGCCACGGCTGGAGATCCCTGGTAAATGGCTGGCGAGTTTCCGGCACACTGTTCACGCACTCCGGTTTCCCTTATACGGTGGTGGATGGGAACGCGGAGGGAACGCTCTACTATCAGGGCTTTGGCGGGCCTGTTTTTGCCACCTACCTGAATAACCCTGCGCCTGTGACGAGTTGTGACAGCCCTAACCATCCTTGCTTGACCGCCTCGCAGTTTGCTGCTCCGACGACAAGCCCAACCCATTTCGGCATCCAGGGCAGAAACATGTTTCGGGGCCCTGGGTATTTCAACACCGATCTTGCTCTCACCAAGAGTCTGTCTTTGCCACATTGGGAGAGCGCGAAACTCATGCTCGGGTTCCAGGTGTTTAACGTTCTCAATCATCCGAATTTCGATCAGCCCGTTGCCAACCTGGCTGACCCACAATTCGGGAAGATTCTTTACACTGTAAGCCAGCCAACAACGATCTTCGGATCCGGCCTGGGAGGTGATGCCTCTTCACGGCTGGTTCAAGTACGGGCTTCGCTCTCGTTTTAAAATAGGGAGTTCCAAGGAGTGGCAAGCTGCTAACAAAAACCTGCGCGATCCGACGCTCCTTTTTGCCTTTCGGAAAGGTCGCGATGCCAGCGGACAAGAGTGTCCCGATAGCGCTTTCAAAATCCAGAATCACCGCTGGAGTTCAATGCCTGAAGCGTCTCTACTTTCAGATCCATCACCCGGAGCTTGCGGCAGAGCAGGACGAGTCGAGACTGGCCTTGCTGCAGGAGGGCCGCGAAGTCGAGGAGTTGGCACGGAAAGCATTCCCTGGCGGCATACTGGTTCACCATGACGAACAGGATCCTGACGAAGCCATTACAAGAACGGCACAACTGATCGCAGACCCCAGCGTTCAGACCATCTTTGAAGGATCTTTTGAGCACGACAATATCTTTGTCCGAACAGATATTCTGTCAAGAAGGCCCAGAGGTAGATGGCAACTGATTGAGGTGAAATCCTCAACGGACTTGAAGAAACACCACGTGTATGACGTCGGCATCCAGCATTATGTGCTCGGCGCCTCGGGTCTTGAGGCTTCTCCATCGCTCATGCACCTGAACCGGGGCTACGTCTATAACGGTTATCATCATGACCTTGGCAATCTCTTCCTGATCCGGAATTTGACACAGGAAATCGAGAGTCTGCGGGACGAGCTGGCGGACTTAATCCGGAAACAGCGCGAAGCGTTGTCTCAGTCGTTGCCCCCTGTGATTGAAGCCGGTCCTCAATGCACAAGGCCGGTTCGATGCGAATTCTACGACTACTGCAACTTGCCGCTGCCGGAAGATCATGTCTCATTGCTGCCCGGCATCTCTTCAGAGAAAGTGAATCAACTAATCGAGAAAGGAATCGATTCCATCCATAGGATTCCTCCGACCTTTCCTCTTACCGACAGGCAAAGACGAGCCTGTAACTGTGTTCGGACGAAAGAAGCCTATTTCGGGAAAGAGTTAAAGGAAGCTCTTGGCCGGATGATCTACCCCCTCTACTTTATGGACTTCGAAACCGTTAGTCCCTCCATCCCCCGATATGCCGGCATAAGGCCCTACGATCACATTCCCTTTCAGTGGTCGGTTCACGTCAAAAGGCATCCAGGACGAGACTTGGAACACTATGAATTCCTGGGCGAAAGTGGCTTGGACCCTCGATTGCCATTTCTTAATACCTTGCTTGAAGTGCTCGGCCAGGAGGGCCACATCGTCGTCTACAACCGCAGGTTTGAGTCGCAGCGTCTCTCGGACCTGGCTCGCTGGTTTCCAGACTACGCGAATCCGATTGCACGAGTCCGAGCAAGAATTTGGGACCTTCTGGATGTAGTCAGGAAGCACGTCTATCACCCACGTTTCATGGGTTCATTTTCCCTCAAAAGTGTCCTGCCAGCGCTGATTCCCGACATGACCTATGAAGAGATGGAAGTTTCCGGCGGCCAGGAGGCAAGCCTGGTGTGGGAGAAATTATCCCGCAACCAAATCAGCAAACCGGAAAAATTGAGGCTGCGCATTGCGCTCCTGACATATTGCAACCAGGACACACTCGCCATGGCCAGGTTGTTAGATTTGCTGATCAAGGCTTCTTCTGCCGGGTAACAGGCTGCATCCCCTCAGTAATTCCCTATTCAGAAGAGTCGATCTGGAGGACTTTTTCGGTTCCGATTTGGCGGTACAATTGGACAAGAGAGTCCGGAATCCTCCTTGCCTTCAGCGTGCTTCGGAAGGGAAACTGGCATGCCTGAGAGAATTCACATAGGAACCTCCGGATGGCACTACGCGCACTGGCGAGGCCCTTTCTATCCGGACAACATCCGAGACGACGAAATGCTGAATCACTATCTCCAGCATTTTCATACCGTCGAGATCAACAATTCTTTCTATCATCTTCCCAGCCAGCAAACCTTCAGGCTTTGGTATGACCAGGTTCCAGAGCACTTCGTCTTCGCAGTCAAGGCCAGCCGGTACATTACCCACATGAAAAAGCTCCGCGACCCGGAAATGGCGACCAAAAGGTTCTTTGCTCATGTCCAGGTGTTGGGTAAGAAGACAGGTCCGATCTTGTTTCAATTACCTCCCAACTGGCACTGCGACGCGAACCGGCTGAAAGACTTCCTGGAGATCCTGCCCGGGAAATATCACTTCGCATTTGAATTCCGTGATCCGAGTTGGCTTAATGATGACATCACTGCTTTGCTCAAAAAGCACGCCATGGCGATGTGCGTTTACGACCTTGCGGGGCGGCAATCACCGAAAGAACTGACGGCTGACTATGCCTATCTGCGGCTCCATGGGCCAGCCGAGCAAAAGTATTGCGGGCGATATACGCGGCCGCAACTACGACAGTGGTTGGACCTGTGTACAAGATGGGTGGAAAACGGTGCACGGCAGGTTTTCGTTTACTTTGACAACGATCAGTCAGGATACGCCGCGTTGAACGCTCTTGAGATGAAGGAGATGGCCAGGAGGATGAGGCCCTGATTTGGAACCATCCAGCCTGCTGCAAAGCACTAAGTTGGCATTCTTATCCTGCCCCGGCCTAATGACGCCCCCGCTCGGGTTCTCTATCAATAAAAAAGGTACTTTCTCCAGCGCTGGTCCGCTCGGCCGAGCATCCGCATGATGTGGCGGCTGGTGTGCAAAGTGAACGGTCTGGGCTGGCGGCGCAATTTCAAGCCTGCCTCTTCAGGCAAGCGGTCACCCTTCCTGCTGTTACATGCGTGGCAACAGGCCACCAGGTTGTCCCAATCGGTATGCCCTCCTCTGGAGCGCGGGATGATGTGATCAAGGGTCAATTCCGATGCCGGAAATACCTTGTTACAGAACTGGCAGGTATAGCGATCGCGAATCAGGATGTTCTTCCTGGAGAGGGGTCGCGATTGGTGAGGAATGCGCCGAAACTCCGTTAGCCGGATGACAGACGGAATTCGGAACGAAACCCGGGTTGAGTGGATGAAGCTGCCGTTTTCTTCCTCGGTGATGGCGTTCCCTTTCAGAACAAGCACAAGGGCACGCCTCGCCGCAGTTACATTGATAGGCTCGTAGGTCGCGTTCAGGACGAGTACCGGGGCCTGCAACAAGTGTTCGCTCGACTCCCCCATCTCCTTATCCTCTCAAGGAGTGTCACCCTTCACGATAAGAAATCATTATGTCCAGTCGCGGTTAAGTTCGTCAACAACTGTCGCCTGCGGCAGGCTTTCGGAGTCTGGGAATTGCGGCGTGGCCCGCGCCAGCGCGAGCGCAAAGACATCGCGGGCCCCTCCTTTTTTGAGAGCGGTGGCACAGGCCGACAATGTGGCTCCCGTAGTCATAACATCGTCCACGAGAACCACCTGACGTCCTCGTACAGATTCTGGCCTTACCACGGCAAAGGCATTTCGGACATTTTCCTGACGCGATTGAAACCTCAAGCCAGCCTGTGGCAGAGTGGCCCGCGTCCGAATCAACGCGCCGTTTTCGACTCTCAATTTCTTCCTGCCTGGCAATTTAGCAAGTTCGTGCCTTAACCCTTCTGCCAGTAACCGCGCCTGATTGAATCCTCTCGCCCTCTCCCGTGAATGGAAAAGCGGTACGGGCACAATTACTGCGGACCCATCGTCGCTAGCCATGCCGAGTTTCTTCCAGGAGCACCCGAGCAGGGCGCCCAATCTTCTGCCCAGGCGTTCCCGCCGGCGAAATTTCAACTGCAGGATAAGAAGTCGCAGATTCCCGCGGTAAATCCCGAAGACCCGAGCAAGATCGAATGCGGCCCCATTGGCACGGCAGGCGCCGCATAGGACTTGAGCAGAATCGATGGCCCGCTCTGAAACGATAGGCAGTCCGCACCGTACGCAGGCAATCCCTTGCCAGGCTTCAACTTTGGACCAGCACTCACGGCATACGCCCAGGCCGCTGGCGCTGTTTACCTCCACACTGCAGATAGAACAACTGGTAGGAAAAACAACAGCGAACAGGCTGTCCGCAAGCTCTTTAAAAAGAGGATAGCATCGCGAAACCAAAGGCAAGCCCGGAATGAAAGCGACCCTCGCTTTTTGTGTTCTGTGGCCTGCTACAGCAGGCCCTTTTCCTGCTTTTCCTGGC
Source organism: Terriglobia bacterium (assembly GCA_046705285.1). Taxonomy (GTDB): domain Bacteria; phylum Acidobacteriota; class Terriglobia; order UBA7540; family UBA7540; genus SCRD01. The sequence continues at coordinate 51,640 of JBJKQK010000052.1, read as the reverse complement.
ACTCAATACAGTGACGAGCCCAGGGTACTGCATCCAGGCGCTTCTTCTGTACGTCTTGCTGGCATTCCACGCAGAGCCCGTACGAACCGTTCTCCGTGCGCTTGAGGGCCTCCTCGATAAGCTGGAGGATACGCCGGTGGTCATCACTTTGATGAAAAAGAAATTCCTTGGTGTAGGAATTGGCAGCTCGGTCTGCGGAGTCCTGAGCAGTCTCGCCGTCTGCCTCGCGTCCGTCCTGCTCCGACCTCACAACCATGCGGCGCATTTCTTCCCGCTTTGCCAACAACTGTTTCTTGTAGTGCTCTACCCTTCGCTTGTCCATAGCCCTCTTGTACTCAAAGTCTTACGGTGTGTAAATTTTACATTTTAACTTCGTAGCTTCACCAGTGTCAACCCACCGACGCTTCCACAAAAGCCACGTGCACCGCCCCAGCGGCAGTTGCAAAACCGAGGCCCGCGCTGTGCATCCTAACATGCTAGGCATTTATATCGCATCGTGATATACTTCTCCTGTGAAACACTCACGCAAGACCACCGGGCTCCAGATGCCTGACGAACTTCCAACCCTGCAACAGCTTGCGGAATTCCGTTATAGGCTGCGCAAGTTTCTTCGCTTCAGCGAGAGAGCGGCGCGCTCCAACGGCCTTACTCCCCAGCAACATCAACTACTTCTCGGCATCGCGGGATTTACTGGCCGCGGATGCGCAACGATCAGCGAGCTGGCGGAATTTCTGCAGGAACGCCACAACGCCGTGGTCGGGCTGGTTCAGCGTGCTGAGGGTTACGGGCTGGTTCGCAAGGACCACAGCATAGATGACCGCCGGGTCGTGCGTGTGCGTCTAACACCGAAAGGCGAGCGATTGCTTGTCAAGCTGACTGAGCTTCACCAGAGAGAGGTCGTGCGGTTCCGGCTTGGCGTCTTGAATCCAACCAGTACAGATGCTGCAGTGTCAAAGAAAAACTCCGACAAAATTCTATCCAAGACGAAATGAACCTTCGCCCGAGTCCCGATGAAACAAGTCGTAACGGTCGCCTGAGCTTTCGCTATAGCCGCCCTGCACTTCAGGCTTACCCGGCAACGCGAGATTGTTCTTTGCATTCCGCGCAGCCGTAAAAACAAGAGCACACCCGAATGGAGGCTCAGTCGCGCAGCCTTCTCGGGTTTGGCCTATGCCTGAAGAGAAGACCAAGGCCACGAAACGCCATCGCCTGCAAAAATACGCAGGGCTGCTCCGCAAGGATCTCGCCGCAGCCTATTCCCGCGACCTCCACAAGTGGGTGTTCATTGCTCCCGTTATAGGGGTCCTTACAGGCTTGGTCATCACAGGAATTACGGTCATCATTCTGGACAAAATGTGGCCTCTGTTGCTTGGCTACTTCCTTCGTCACCACTGGGCCATCGTTCCAGGGCTGGTCGCAGGATTTATAGTGACCGGGCTCATTATGCAGCACTTCACTCCTGACCCCAATGAACACTCCACCGAAGAAATCATTCATTCCTACCATAAGCGCGACGGAGCCATCGTGATGCGCTCGTTTGTCCCCAAGCTGGCTGCCGCAATTGCTACAGTTGGGTCTGGAGGTAGCGCAGCACTGGAAGGACCCAGTATCTACGGAGGCGGCGCCATCGGGTCGTGGCTCTGGACCAAGCTCAAATGGTTTCACCTCGACACGCGTGACCGGCGCATCATGCTGATCGGCGGAGCGGCCGCGGGGATGGGCGCAGTTTTCCGAGCACCTCTGACTGGGCTTGTGTTTGCACTCGAGATGCCGTACAAGGATGATCTGGCCCATGAGGCGCTTGTCCCCTCACTTATCGCTTCGGTCATTGCATACGCCACACTTATCTCATTCGTCGGATCACAAACGCTCTTCGACTTTGCCGGGGCAGAAACCTTCTCGAGGAAAGACCTGTTCTGGTCGGCAGTTCTCGGCCTCATCTGTGGCCTGATCACCATGGCCTTCAGCATCGCCTATCGCCGCGCGCGTCTGTTTGCCATCCATTATCCGATCCCCCATTGGATTAAGCTGGCTATCGGCGGCCTGCTGACCGGTTTGTGCGGTCTGGCATTTGTCTCACTCTTCAAAGGATCATTGATCCCTCTCGGGCCCAACTACGAAGCTGTGGACAAGATTCTTCTTGGACGGCATGCCGCAATTGAACTGGCACTATTTGGAGTCTTCAAGCTCGCCGCAACGCTCTTCTCCCTGGGCAGCGGCGGAGTCAGTGCTATGTTTGTGCCACTGTTCCTGACCGGAGCCTCTGTTGGGGCAGCCTTCAGCCAGTCCATCATCCACAGCTCTTCCATAGATCTCTATGCTGCGGTCGGGATGGCTGCGTTCATCGCGGGAGGATACAAGACACCACTGGCGGCAGTCGTGTTTGTAGCGGAAGCGACAGGCGGGCATTCGTACATCATTCCTACTCTGGTGGGGGCTGCCGTAGCTTACGCCGTTTCAGGTGAAGCATCCGTGTCTGCCGACCAACGCCTGCACGAAGGCACTGGTACCCAGGAACTGGGCTATATTCCCGTCCGTGAGGTAATGCAGGAACAGGTCGTACCAATCCAGGCGTCGTCATCCCTGCAGGCGTTCGCGGATGTGGCGCGAGTCCACGCCCACCACTCCAGTTTCCCCGTATATGACGGCGACCGGCTGCTGGGTACGATTGCAGCCTCGTCGTTGGGAACGGTGGATCCTCGACTCTGGTCGGAGACATCTGTGCGGGATCTTGCCGACCAACAAGCAAAGAGAATTCCCGGCGGCTGCGATGTGAGGGAGGCCCTGCGGCTGCTGAGAAAACAAACAGGGCGACAGATCCTTCTGATTACTACAGACGACGATCAATTGGAAGGTGTTGTCACCAGGACTGAAATCCTTGAAGCATTTGAAAATCGTTTGGCTCATGAACCACAGTCTGGCAAACTCCAGACTCGCTTGAACGTGACTAAATCCTGACGAAGGCCTGGGGTTGGGAATTATACGCTTTGGCCTGGTCCAACTAAGCGGCGGCCATAGTCCGTTTTGTCCAGATACCGTCTCCGTGGCGCAAACTCTCTTTGCAGGCCCAATCAACTACACTTCCTGCTAGAATCTACGTGGCAAAGGTCCACCATGGCAAGAACAGAATGGAAAGTAGAAACTCTGCTGGCAGGCAATTGGCACAGCGCCACGTCCGTCCTTCTAACAAGTGGAGGCCGCCATCTGGTGGTCGACACTGGCATGGCACATGAGGGTCATTTGCTGATAAAGGCCTTGCAGCGACATGGCCTCAAGACCGCTGATATCGACGTGGTCATCAACACTCATTTCCACATCGACCACGTACTGAACAATTCGCTCTTTCCGGACAGCCTGATTTATGGCACACAAGAATCACACGACTGGTGTTGCTCGCTCTACTCCGACCTTCTCGATGATCAAGACTGGGAAAAGTTGATTCTGAAATATTACCCGGAAACTCTGGAGTACCCCCGCGCCATCGAGCACATGCATCAGTTGCGAAAACTCACCTTACGATGGTGGGACCGGCAACGACTGGGGACGGCGTCTCAACATCGCTGGCTGGAATCTCATCATCTGCCCGAAGGGCTGGAAGTGTTCTTGACATCAGGTCATGTTCCCGGCCATATCTCGGTGATCGTCCCGGGAACGGAGTACAAAACAGTTGTGGCCGGCGATGCCTGTCTGAGCCGGTCAGAAGATGCGCGCATCCTCACAATGATTCCACGCGACCGGGAGCAGTCCAGGCGGGACCGTGACCGAGTTCTGACGATGGGCGAGCGGATTTTTCCTGGTCATGATGTTGAATTCATGGCGACCGTGAATTAGAGCACCGTCTGGAGAGGAATAAGGTCAATCACAGGGGAAGCAAAGTCCCGAGATAGTCATCCAGGGCGGCCTGCCAGGTTCTCGGCAGAGAGAAACCGGCTTCCTTGAGCTTCCGCATGTCCATCACCGCATATTTCAACCGCTTGGCACGCCGGCCCATCTGGTCCGAAGGGACGCCAGTAAGTTTGCCCAAGTCAAGGCTTGCTTTCTCCGCCGAGTACTTAGCCAATTCATAACGGCTGCATATTCCCTGGTTTGTAAGATGGTAAAGACCGCTTCGCCCGCGCTCCACCACCTCGAGAATCTTTTCAGCTCCATCCAAGGTGTAAAGCGCCCCGCCGATCTGGTCTGAAGCCACCACATAAGGCTGACCTGCAGCCATGGTCCGAAGACCTTTTTCAATAAAATTGACCTTCCCCGGGCCGAAAAGGACTGGGATACGGAAGGTCCAGTATGTGGGCAGCGTTGCAACCACACGCTCGCCTCGTAATTTGGACCGTCCATAAACCGTTGGAGAAATCGTCGGGCTGGTTTCAGAATACGGAGTCTGCATTTCGCCGTCAAAAACCGCGTCACTGGAGATGTAGGCAACCGCGGCGCCAATGTCTCTGGCTGCTTCTGCAACGTGGCGTGTGCCATGGACATTGACAAGATAGGCCTGCGCCGGGTCGGCTTCGCATAAGTCCGGGCTGGGAATCGCCGCCGCGTGGACCACGACTTCCGGACGAAGCTTTTGGAATACCGCCCGCACCTCGTCGAACCTGGTAATATCTGCCTCGGCCCGACTGATCGGGAAGACTGTGTGCCGCCTGCTCATGACCTGGACGAGTCCCTGACCAAACAATCCAGTCGAGCCAGTAACAGCTATTTTCATATGGGAACCTTTTCGATTAATCCCTCGGCCAGCAAGCAGTGGTCGTGCTCAGATGAGGCTTTCACGGAGCGGCCCAGACCTCTAATGGACGCCGGATTGTGCGCTGAGATGATCCACGTATCTTCGCAGATCTCGTACGATAGCCTGCGCAATCTGCTGGGTGGCCAGCCCCCGAACGCGAATCACAGCGTCTTCGCTCGGAGTCACGTCCTCATTCCTTTTCGGTTTCTTGTCCACGACTTCCGCCTGCCACACAAGGCGGCCGGTGACCCAATCGGTCACACTGATTGTAAACATGACGGATTTACGTCCCCGCCTCTCCGGCCTTCTTGAAGGCTGAGGAATTCCATTTCGCATTTCGTATCTGGTTCTCCTCTCAGGCTCAAAAGCTTTCATCACAAGATCCACGCCTTCAATATCTTGAGTTGGCTTGTATTTACCCCATGCTTTCAGGTCGTAGATAATCCAGTTGTCGATGCGCTCCGGCATCCTCCCAACGTACATCAATTTCCCCTCAACCAGCGGGTTTTCCTTCCCCTGGGCTTTTTGCTGCCCAAAGGCCGGAGCCACAAGCATGCACAAGGAAAACAGGCTGCAAAGAACGGGTTTCATCTTAATTCCCTCCGGCGTTTTGTTCGTGCATTTCGGCTCGCCATCTAATATGATACAGCACACTTCGGAATTCCCTGGGCGGTTGGAATGCCTACACGTTTCCGCGCGGGGAAGAGGATAATGCAGGTCCGGCGACTGACATCAGCTGCCGGTTTTGTGCTGCCTGAAACCATTTTCACGGTCTGGGGTTGACGAGGCAAAACGCCAAATGCGCAGGTCCAAGGAGGACGCAATGATCCGAAAGAATCGCAGGCGGATTTTGCCCTTTGTACTGGCTGGCCTGTTCCTGGCCGTGCCCGCGTTGTTTGCCAAAGGAGCAGGTCCTTCACCTAGTACCCACAACAAAGCGGAAAGCCGGCAAGAGCGTCGCGAGTTGCGGTATCAGCACCGGCGAATCAAGCAAAGCCGCCAAAGGATACGGGCCGAGGCCCGGCAATTCAAGCACAGCACTCCGCCAAAGGTCAAGCGGCATCAAGCAAGGAAAGTCCAGCGCCATTCCAAGAGCCAAAACCCCAATCTGCGCCGTGCCAGGAAGCAAAACCGCAGCCGCACAGTGCACCATCATATCAAGCTGAATTGATCGCGCAACTCGCGATCATTCGCAACTTTTTCGCTGGCGAGGGTCCAATGGTGCCCAGCCAAACTGGATTGCGGCGAAACACCATGGCAGCGGGGAGTCTTTGTGTCCCCGCTGCGTGGTGTCGATTTCCATCATGTGGCGCGAAGCACGTGCCACAGCCACGAAGCTTCCCTGCCCGCATCAGTTCAGCTTGCGCAATGCTTCCAGGACCTCGTCAAGATCCGGCAAGTCTCTCAACGCATAGACTTTTGACCATGCAAGCTTGCCATTCCTGTCAACAATGAAAATGGCGCGGTCGTTAACAAATGGAATCTCGTGTTTGGTTGGCGGGAAGATTCCGTAAGCCTGAGCCGTGGCAGCGTAAGGCCAGCGGTCTGCGGCCAGCGGGAATTTCAATCCGCCGAGTGATTTCTGGAAAGCGATGTGGGTAAAAACCGTATCGGTACAAACGCCCACGACCTGGGCGTTTATCTCGGAGAACTGAGCAAGCTTCGCCTGGATCTCCGAGAGTTCGTGCTGTCAAACGGGGGTGAAATCCAGTGCATAAAAAGCAATGACCACTTTCCTGCCCCGCTCGTTCGAAAGCTTGAAATCTTCCTGCTCGTCGCCTCTCGCCGCCTTCAAATTGAAATCAGGTGCTGCGTCTCCAACATTCAGTGCCATGCCAGCCTCCTTCCGGGAATCGGGTAGCGCGCGAACTCTTCCGCCCAACCTTAACTCCATGCAGCCGGTGTCCGCGTGCCAGCGTCTATTTCTGACGAACTCAAGTCAGTTCATTGGATGAGAAACTTGGAAACAAAGGGTGAATTCCTCAAAAACCCAGTCCCCTGGCGCCGGAAGCGTCCGGAGGGCCCTTCGCCGAGGAATTCCGAGAACCAGGCTTCAAAGTGATTACGATCTTCGATGCGGGCGTCTTCCGTGATTTCCTTCAGGCCCTCGCCTTCCAACCCGATCAGGTTCACTCGCAGGATCGTGTAATCGTAAAAGGTTGTCAACTCTGCGGAAGTGTTGCTGACCGGCAAGGTCCGAAGCTTGTCCACATCAACGCCGGCTTTTTGGACCACTGCGCGTGCTGCTCGAGCCATGTTTCCCTCCTTGCTCTGCGATACTTCGGCTTTTACAGGAACACTCCCTGCGGCTACACGCTGATGCCTTGTTGCAAATCAAGCCCGCGGGTTTTCACAAATGTGATCACCCCAGCCCCAAAGTTTCAGATTGCCAGACTCGGCAAGGTGAGTCAAGATGGTCTCCCTGGAAAGCCGGGGAGGCCTGCTTTCAAGCGATGCGATGGCTTGCCCGCCGCCGGATGTGGCCTTCGGCTTTGGTGCGATAAGCACCGAAGCAAGAACGCAAGTGCATGTCTCGCTTTCCTCAAAACAAGAAACTGATGCTGCTGTGGCGGTTGTGCCATAATATCCGGCTTGGCATACATGCATTCCGAAGCACGAAAAACGTCTTCATTTTGCAACACCATTTCCGATACAGATGCACGATCCAACCACACTAAGGAGGCTTTATGAAGACCAGAATCGGGCTTGTGGCTTTTGTGATTATGGCGTTCGCGGCTCTGGGCTCGGCGCAAACTCAGATTGCAGGCACGGTCGTTTGTTCGGGGCCTGAAGAAACCCACGTGATGCGGCTTATGGATCATCCCGACCATTTCTTCGTGATGAGCCAGGGGAAATGCAATTGGACCAAGCCGGTCGATATCGAAGGCGACCACACTCAGAGCGACGTGGCCACGATCACGAAAGAGGTCCGAAACTCGCGCGCCCACCTTCGCGGCTACGTCACCGAAACCACCGCCAACGGCGCCAAGTTCAGTTACCGCATTGTGGGGACGCAGGTGCTCGATCACGGCAAGACCGTCAGCGAAAAGGGACGCTGGAGCATTGTCAGCGGAACAGGCAAGCTGAAAGGCATCCACGGCAAAGGAACCTACACCGGCACACTCCAGGGCAATAACATGGTTTTCGAGTTTGAAGGCGAGTACGAGCCGCATGTTAAGCGCAGCGCCACCAGACGACACAAAACCAGGATCTCAGTACGGTAACCGTCCGCTCCGCCGCGTGCTGCCCATTTTCAACTGCCCGATGCGGGCTTGTCTTGACCGCTGACTCCGGCAGGCGCCGGAGCAGGTGACGGCGGTGGAACGGCCCGCTTCTTGTTCCGCTTGGAATCGATGCTCAACGCGCTGGGACCGAAAGCAGAAAGCGCGAACGCGCCTGCGGAAGCAGCAAAGGCTGAAGCGTCGAATGCGGACTTCGCGCCTGTTCCCAGTGACATGCCCACAGCGAACAGAGCCAGCAGGATGCCGCTTAGAAAAGCCGTGGTGCGCGTGCGAAATCCCAGAATCAACTGCACGCCAAACACGATCTCAAGAGCCGTTACGATCCAAGCGACGGTGGGGGCAGTAGCGGCCGGAGTGAAGGGATTCACCTTGGCGGTGTAGGCGGTGAACTTTGAAAAGTTGCCCCACGCAACATGATCGCTCCCCGGCGGTCCCCACAAACCGAAACGGTCGGCCACGGCAGACAGGAAGTCCACTCCCAGCGCCAGCCGCAGATATAATCCAATCAGATTGTGCGCCACCCGAGATATTCGCGACCCTCCTGCCATCTCCTCCTCCTCACTGCAGGTCCAAGCGCAAGTCACACTGGCTTTTACATCAGACTAATACCGGGCGGCAGGGCTACACAACTCGCCGATCCCGGTGGGACGCCAGGCGGCATCAGGCAGCAGAAAAAATGCTCTGTGGGCTGCACAGCAGGTCTGGTCCCATTTCCGCTCCGTTTTTTGCCCTTCTTGTGTTTTCAACAACATGGCCCGGTTCGTTTTTCGGTTCGTTTCGGTTCGTTTTTTATGCACTCTAATGTTTTCAACAAGATCGGTAGCTTCGTTTTAGGTTCGTTCCGGTTCGTTTTTGCACCCCGATCATTTGTTTTCAATCACTTCTCCGGTTCGTTTTTGAAAAAAAGAATTCTTTTGTCCCATTTGTCTCACTGCCGGGACCTTCTCGGACTGGGTATGTACTGTTTTCCGGCAGCGACTCATGCAGGTTCCTAGCCCAGTTTGCATCCGATCCCGCCACTGTTTCTGCATCGACTCGAGCCACCCGGCGCCATCCCGAAAGGCTGAAAAGAGACTACCACAGTAGCCGACATTTGTCAAGCGAATTCCGCCAGGACCTTGCCCGTTGTTCATCCGTGCCGGGGGAAGCGTGGCAGCCCCGGCCCGTAAAAGGAAGCACTACAAATGCCGGCGGAGGGCTGCAATTTCGCGTTGGCTCAGGGAGCGGTATTTGCCGACTTCGAGTCCTTCGAGAGTGAGGGAGCCGATGTGGGTGCGGACGAGTTTGAGAACCTTGAAGCCGACCGCTTCCACCATGCGGCGCACTTCGCGGTTTTTGCCTTCCGTGAGCACGATTTCCAGCCAGGTATATTTTCCGCGGTCTTCCAGGCGGCGGACGATCAGGGGTTGTGCGCGGTCGCCGCGCTTCATTTCCACGCCGCCGGCGAGTCGCGCAATCGCTTCTTCGCTGGCGAGTGCGTTGAGCTTGGCACGGTAGGTTTTGGGAACCTGCGATTCCGGGCTCATCACGGCGTGGCCGAATTCCGTATCATTCGTCAGCAGCAGCAGCCCGGAAGTGTCTTTGTCCAGACGGCCAACGGGGGCCACCCAGCGGCCGCTTGCGCCCAGCAGATCGTAGATCGTTTTGCGCCCACCGGGATCACCGTGGCTGGTGATCACGCCTTTGGGTTTATAAAGCAGCAGGTAGGTGCGGGGAACAGGGCGCAGCCGCTTGCCGTCCAGCTCGACCTGGTCGCGCTCCGGCCAGACCCAGCGCTCCGGATCGCGCTCGACCTTGCCGTTCACCTTGAGGCGCCCGGCGCGGATGAACTCGAGCGAGGCGGTGCGCGAGGCAATCCCGAAACGGGAAAGCACGCGATCAAGCGTCATGGCGGGCTTGGTGGCCATGCCTTATCGTAACAGATTGCTCAACAGCGTTCCGGAAGCACCTCGCTGTGGAAAAAGGCCGCGCTACAGGGGATGCTATACTTGGAACCGGGGGCGCACTCACAGGCGATGGTTGCCGGGGATTCTCAGGCTTCAAACGAAGGTGAGGCTTATGCGCATGCGCTTTATCATGTCGGTGGTGGCTGCGGCCATGCTGGGTGCGCCGGCTGCGGCTGTGAGCAGCGGCAACGCCCAGCACAAGCTGGCCAAACTCACCTGGGAGGTCTACACTTACAGCGCTGACGGAACCCGTTACCGCTCTCCGGTGTGCCACAAGCTCGGGTATTTTTTGGGATCGCCGCTCCGGTTCGACTACGGCCATGCTCTGTTTCAGTTTAAACCGAACCTGTTCACCTACAGCAGCAGGACCAGCCTGATTGGCAAAGTGGAAGGCGAACGAGTGTATCAGGTGGTGCAACAGATCCATCCGAACACGAAAGCGGCCTCCCATGAGGTGATTGTAATGAAGCGGCTGGTGGTGGAGCGGCGCGTCAACCACTTCTGCATGATCTTCCAGGAGCAGGGACCCGCAGGGCCGTCGGGTGAGATCACCCGGGTGAAGCCTGCAACGTTCAAGGAGGGCGCCAGAGGGCCTGTTCTGCGAACCGACGACCCGTTGCATGGAAGGGGAGAGGACCACGTCGATGTCTCATGGGTTTTCCTGTGGGGGGTCCCCGTACCCCTGTCACTGCCCAACAATCTTGTCGAGCAGCTCGTCAAGCCGATTGTGCCAGCAAGCTGCGGGTTGCGTCCGGGAGACACGGCGGGAAGCACGGCTCTAACCTATCGCTCAAAGCTCTGGCGACAAACGGACGAAACAAGCGGGCCGACTTGCGGCTCGGTCGTCCTGAAACTTGCAGTCAGCCAGCACAAGATTGTTCTTGCAAGCAGGAAGTACGTTCCTTAGCCCGGAAAAGGGCTTCAATCCTGGAAGCTATCTCGGAACAGGAAAATGTTGGACAGGAGTTGTGGCAGCGGGCATGGGTCTGACCTGTGAAGGGATGGCCTGTGCCTCCCATCCGAGGGCTTCCGCCGTGAGCAGCACAAGAACAATCCAGATGAGGTCGGCGGTGAGCAGATGGATGACTTGCATCCACACGGGGGTGAGCAGAGCGATGTTGACAGCTCCAAAGCAGAATTGCAAAAGGATCAGGCCAGCCAGGCGGCGGGCCATCCGCTTGGCGGCAGCAGGGCCGGGCGAACTGAGGGTCATAACGGCCACAACCAGCAGGTAGCCCCCGACCAGCACGGCAATCAGCGGATGAATGATTCGCAGATGCAGGATCGGGGGGGTGGCGCCGGAAAAATCCCACTGGAAGGCTTCCATGAGCGATTTGGCGGGAAAGAGCGTGTCGGCCAGGGCAGCAATGGTGCCCGTAACGGCAATCACAATTGCTCCAAGCAGTCCTGCGCCGTAAAGGAAGTAAAGCCCTTTCTGTCCGGCGACCGGCTGTGGCAACGCTCCTGAGTGATCTGCCGAAATCTGCCGGCTTGCGGCCCAAGCCGTAAGCGCCAACGAAGCCAGCAGCAGAAAGGTGTTGACCAGGTGCATGGAAAGGACAACCACCCGGCCCGTAGAGACCTTGTTGCCAACATCGCCGAACAGCACCAGCGCCGCTCCGACCAGACCTTCCGTAAAGGTGAAGAAGCCTGAGGCAGCGGCGTAGCGGCGAACGGCATGACCTCGACCGAATCGCCGGAAAGCCATCCAGACCAGCGCAATCACAAGAAGAATGTCAATGCCGCTGGAGGCGCGGTGAGAGAATTCAATCAGCGTGGCAATCTGCTCGGCGTGAGGAATCACCACACCCTGGCAGAGCGGCCAGTGGTCGCCACAACCCGCACCGGAACCGGTGGCGCGCACCACGGCTCCCCATAAAATCACCAGGATGTTGTAGCCCAACACCGCCCAGGCATAGGCAGCAAACTTGCCTGAAACACGCTCTCCACTGCTGTGAGCCATGAGTTGAAATGGTAACACATCAGGACCTTGCTTGAACCATGCCGCGCCAGTAAGGTCGCCAACGATCCAGAGGCCGTAGCCCGCAAGAATGATGCCTCTCTTTACAGCAAAGATGAGTCCGTGTCCTGACGCGCTTCCCCACGTGCTATGGCAGCGGCGCCTGACGTGTGCGAGTCAGGTCGCCATGGGGCTCTGTTCAATCGTGAGGCCAGCATCATGGGCCGGGGCAAGTTCGCGGCTGGCCTGTTCGGAGACGTAGTCGTGGATGTTGACGCCGAGTTCGTCAACAGTGATGTAGGTTGGGCTTTCGGTAGTCCAGCAGCCGGAGTTGAAGTAGCGAATTCCTTTGCGTTCAGCCTGCATCGCGATATGCGTATGACCGCAGAAAACCACGTTTGCTCCTCGCAGCCTTGCGTAAGCCAGCGCGCCCGAAGCAACCTTGGGGGAAAGCCGCATCCACCTGGAGTTCTGGCGGTCAAGAAAGCGGGAAACGAACTGGCTCTTCGAATCGAGCTTTTGCAGGTGAATGTAGATCCACTCGCCCACGCCAGTAAGTGCCGCGTACCGCACCAGGAAGCTGTCATATTGGTGGCCGTGGATGGCCAGGTACCGGGTGCCGGCATAGTTCCAGGCGTACTCCTCGTAAACCTTGATTCCGACCAGATGGGACATCACTTCAGAAAGCCCCCGGTCGTGATTTCCTTCCACCCAGACCACCTCGACCTTCCGCTTGGGATTTGAGAGCTTGCGGATGCAAGACAGCAGATCCCAGTGCTCTTTTTTCAGCCTGCGGAAGTTAAGGTCGCAGAAGATATCGCCCAGCAGGATCAGCCTGTGGAAGGTCTTGCTCTCCAGCATGCGGCGGGCATCTTCCGCCCGGCTGACGGTTGAGCCCAGATGCAGGTCGGAGATAATAAGCGTGTCGCAACCGCCTTCTTCAAGCTTATAAACCTTTCGCAAAATCAGCGCCGATCAACCTCGCCGGACACGGCTTTCGATTGGAACAGATTCGAACACAGTCAGCCGCAAGGTCCGCGAGGACGCGCTCCTCCTTTTGTCCGGGAAAGAATGCTTTCCAGAATCGTAATGACTTCGTAGACAGCTCTGTTGCGCACTCTCCGAGCATTGGTGCGGTAGCGGGCGAAGACGGCCGGATCCTGTAGAGTCTCCACGGCATGTTCGACCTGGCGAAAACTTCGGATGACCACCCCAACTTCTTTTTCCGTGACCCAGTCTGTGTTAAAACGCTCCTGGGGCAACGTCCACGCATTCCTCTCGACGATGACCGGCAGGCCCATAAACAGCGCTTCACTGAGGCTGCCGGGCCCCGGCTTGCCAATGAAAAAATCGGACATTTGCATGTAGCGGGGCACCTCGGAGGTGAAGCCCTCAATGTGAACGGGAATGCGGTAGTCGGTCTTTCGAAGCTTCGCTTCGAGTTTCTGATTTCGCCCGGCGATAAAAATCAGCTGCAGCCCGTGAAACTGGTTCAACCGCCTGGCAATCTCCAACATGGCTGGAGATCCCCGGCCGCCGAACATCACCAGACCTGTCAGGCAGTCGGGCTGGAGGCCCAGAGATTCCCTCTGCGCGCGGCAATCCGTTTCGGGAATCGAATAAAAAGACGGGTTGAGGATCATACCGGAAGTGAGAAACAGATGATCCGGTGAGTGCCCGATGGCGAGCGCCTGTTCCCGGGCGCGTTCGGTCCCAACAATCAAATACTGCGATTCACGCTCGATCCAGTAATGGGGTGGATAATCCGCCAGGTCAGTGAGCACCGTGACGAATGGAACGCCTGGGAGGGATTGACGAACGCTCTCCGCCAATTGGCGATTGAAATCCGGAATCAACGAAACCACCAGATCCGGGCGCGCCTGCTGCCAATATCGAGTGAGGAAACCGACAATCCGTCGGTGACGGCAGCGAATCATAAAATGGAGAAACGGCAAAAGTTGCGCCGTGCCCAGGGTCCATCCTTTCTCAAGCATGAAGTTATAAACATCCTGGATCCGGACGCCTGCAAGCTGCCGGACAAAATCCAGGGGATCGAGCAATTCCTGCAGGTTCAGGCACTCAACTTCCCAGGGCAAACGCTGTTCGCGAACAGCCGCGCAGACTGCGCTCAGCGCACTGCGGTGCCCGCCACCAGCGTCGAAATAGACGAACGAAACGCGCGGCGCTGCGGCTGGCGTCACGGCGAAGGCGGTCTCCTGTACCTCAAGTTCCAGATGACTCCGGGGACTTGACACCATTCCGGGAGAGGTGCAGCCAGGAGTTCCTGACAGGTCTTGAAGGGCCAGACCGTTTTCCGTTCCCTCCCGGCGCTTGCCGGATTGTGGCGGGACGTCCCACCTGGGCCACATTGAGCGAACCATCTGTAATGCATTGAAGCACTCCAGAATGAAAGCCCGGTTACGTTTACGTTACGTTTTGAAGAATTCTGGAAGGACTGAAGAACGACGAATCGGCCATATCCCGGAGCAACATTGCGATCGCAAAACGCCCAGGCGATTAAGCTGGCCGGAGGTTGCCAGCTGCCAGACGCATCCGTTCTTTCAACGGGACCCGGTTGAAGTCAAACTCCGCCAGAAAGCGGGAACCCGAGATCGCGTCCGGATCGCCTCGCCCAGTTGAAGGGCTAAACGTCAGCTCAACGTTATGATTGAGCTTTCGGATGTAATCCGCCAAATCGTTACACCTCCAGTTCTCCGAAGGCGTGTTATAAATCGCGAACTTTGGCCGCCTGGCTTCAATGAGCCGCCCAATGGCCGCAGACACATCCTCGACATGAATGAGCGGGATGGTCTTGTCGCGAGCGAAGGGAAGGTGAATAAGGGTGGGCTGCCTGGCTGACAATTGTTCGAAAATCTGGCTGCGCCACGGAGATGAAGTGTTTATGGCGCCTGGGCCAACCACTACCGAAATGCGCAAAGCCGCGAAGTGAAGTTGGCCTTGCTGCCGGTATTGCTCTCCAACGATTTCGACAAAGCGCTTGGAGGCGCCGTAAACATTGGAGGGCGCAGCCGATTCGGACTCAGAGATTTCGCCATAATCTTCATAGCGTTTCTCGCCATACACGCTGATGGAACTCCCGTAGACGAAGTTCTTCACTTTGAATTGAATCGCCAACTGGAGCAAAGCAAGGCTTCCGCCCATGTTGATGCGCAGGGCTTCATCGGGGTGCCGGCATGAAGCCGTATTGAGCACACCGGCCAGATGGACGATGGAGTCGAAGGAATGTGCGTGAAACAGCTCAGCAACGAAATCGGGACTGGAAATGTCGCCCTGGACCCTGGAGCAGGGTGGAGTGGTTGTGAAATTGCGGTCCAGCGCCACAACCTCCAGCTTCCTGGAACAAAGCAGGCGACAGACCCGGCTTCCGATGAAACCACCGCCGCCAGTGACAAGGATCATTTCATTTCACTCACTCGCCACAGGACTGAGGCGTCGACCCAATTGGATCTCTTGCCGTCCGGTTACGGCTCGCGGCTGCACGCGGAATCCGCAATTCGACAGCGCAAGCCGGCTTTTTGATCGGCCCCTGCCGGTTTGTCAGGCGCGGCGAAAATCGACCCGGGCTTTCGAGATGGGAGTGCCGATCACTTCAATGCGTTTCAGATTGCGGGTGCCGATTCCGAGACCCTCAGCAAGCCGGAGAGTGCTGTCGCACTTCTCAAACGGGGCAGTTCCGTGATCAGCCATCGGGTTGAAGCCCATCAGGGCGGTCGAGACCGCATCCGTGGTCACGGGATTTGTACCCGCAATCAACAGGCCGGCATGCACGGGGCGGCAGGTCGGAACCCATGGCCCTTCGCCGCCGGCGACGGTGTGGATGCCATCAATGACGGCCAACTGGAACGGACGTGCATGAACAAGGTCCGCGACGATGCGCGGGACACGATAACCCGGGACCCGTGGCGAGTTCGGGTTGTTTTCCGGCAGAGCCGGTTTGGAAGGCTGGCGGTTGCCCAGGTGCAACATGCTGCGTGCTCCTCTGACCACGGTGGAAGGCTTGTCAATGCCGGCGCCATGTCCATAGATCGTGCAGGGCGTGATGCCGAAAAAGTTTTTCATGGAGAGCGTCACACCTGCTGTCGAGTGCTCTTTGAGCTTTGCCAGGGAGACGTAGACATCGCAGTCCGTGTAAACGGGATTCAAATCATAGGCGCGGAACATAAGTCCCCCGCCAGGAACCGAGAGCTCTTTGTAGGTGCCCCCGGGACCGCCGTAATTGGTATCGACGAATTCTACGTGCGGCGCCGCGCTTGTGAAATCGCTCGGGTGCCACCCGGCGTCAACCATAAACTGCCGCAGAGAGTGGATCGGGCTCAATGCGCCTTCCACCAGGTAAATTCTTTTCGCGCCAGCTTTGCCCAGCAGATGAATGGTGTTCCCAATGACGTCAGGATTCACCCAGTGGGTCATGCCGAAAGGCATGCCGTGGAGAGTATCGTGGAGGGTTCCCGTCATGTTGATCTTGACGGCTACCGTCTTTCCTTTGACGATGCGTTGAAGCCCTCCAAGCTGGTCAAACATCGTCGCCAGCGTGGGGCCAACCTGGGGTCCATATTCCATACACTTTGCGACAGCGACGGGCGGAGCAGGGGGCGTGGCCGCTCCAAGAAGATGGCGAGGAGCAAGCGCGAGCCCGGCGACCGCAGCTCCGAAACCCTGAATAAATTCCCGGCGATTACCGTGAACCTTCATTAGAATTCCCTCCGTTGCGGATGTTATTAAACGAGGACGATGATATTTCAAATCAGGATCAAGAGCAATGGGGCAGGCAGGTGGCAGGGTTTGTCAAATGGTTGCTGCCAGGGCATCCGTACCGCCTCTGGTCCGAGGCTCAGGCCTTCCTTTGCCTTCCCATGCGGGAACCATTACGCCCCATGGGAACTTTGGGCCCGGCGGAGGGCCGACATGATCTTGCAGGAATTCTCCGACACTGACGGCCCGTGCTATAATTTTTAAGGCAGTCTGAAGGAGCTGCAAGGGGATGAAGCAAAGTCGACGTGGGGTATGGTTTATCTTTTCTACGGTGCTCGTGTGCGCCATGCTGGGCGGTCTGTACGGCCCAAAGGTTGACGCTACAACCACAGACAACAACAGCGATTCGTCGTTTCAGGCCAGCCTCAGAGAGTTTACGGACGTTTACAACAAAGTCCAGGAGAATTACGCCAGTCCTGTTAATCCAAATCGTGCGATTTACGGCCCGACAAACAGCAACTTTGTTGGCGCGATTCCCGGGATGCTGCGAACCCTCGATCCCCACTCCAACTTTTTCAATCCGCGCGCCTTCGCCATGCTGAGGGAAGATCAGGAGGGAAGGTATTTCGGGGTCGGAATGAGCATCCAATCCCGACCGGGCAAGATGGGCAAGCTTGTCACCTTTGTCGTCGCGCCCATTCCCGGCTCGCCGGCATTTCGCGCGGGGCTTCGACCGGGCGATGTGATTGAGTCGGTCAATGGGAAAAGCGCTGTCGGTCTGGAATCATCGCTGAACGAACAGACCGACAAGGTCGCTAAGATGCTGAAGGGACCACAGGGCACGGTCGTGCATGTGACGGTCCACCGCGAAGGAGCAGCCAAGCCGCTGGAATTCGCGATTACCCGCAGCGAGATCACCCAGCCCAGCGTCGACGATATCTTCCTGGTCAAACCCCACGTGGGTTACATCCGCATCCTCCGGTTCAATGAGACGACCAATACCGAATTGACCCAGGCGCTGAAGAAACTGGACACCGACCATCTGGACGGCCTGATTCTCGATCTCCGCGGGAATCCAGGCGGATTGCTTCAAGAGGCGGTGGAAGTCGCCGACCACTTCCTGAAAAAAGGGCAACTGATCGTTTATCACTATGGACGGTCATCGCCTGAGAGACGCTATTATGCAACCCACGGTGACAAGGGAAATCGATACCCGATGGTGGTACTGATCAACCGGATGACGGCAAGCGCGGCTGAGATTGTGACAGGCGCTTTGCAGGATCACGACCGCGCCCTGGTGATGGGCCAGACGAGCTTTGGCAAAGGGCTGGTGCAGACCGTCTATCCTCTCAGCGACAACACCGGATTGGCGCTGACCACTGCACGCTATTACACGCCCAGCGGCCGCCTGATCCAGCGCAATTACAACGGCGTCCCACTCTACGATTATTACTACCATCCTGAGGATGTTCCTATGCCCCACACCGAGGTAAGGCTGACCGATGGAGGCCGCAAAGTGTACGGCGGCGGTGGGATTACACCGGACGTCAAGGTTTCCCCCCAGAAGCTTAACGATATCGAGCGTATCCTGGTGCAGAATGGGGCCTTTTTCAGCTTTGCTCAAAGCTACCTGGCCATACACAACACCATCCCGGAAGACTTTCAGGCGAGCAACGACGTGGTTGCAGAGTTTGAAAAGTTCCTGGCCAAGCAGCAAATTCCAGTCACCACCCAGGACATCCAGAACAATCTGGATTTTGTCAAGCTGCGCATTCGTGAACGCCTGGTCGAGGACATTTACGGAACAAACGTCGCGGACCGGATAAAAGTGGAAAACGATCCGCTCGTCGAAGATGCCGTTGCACACCTTAGTGAAGCACGGGAGCTTCTCGTCAATTTGCAGAAATACATGGCCGAACGGGATAACAAGTAGGGGCGGCGCTGCCTCTGGCTAAAGCTCTTCTTTCGAACTCCTCAAGCACTTCAGGGGAGACCAGTCCCCTTTATAAGGTTGACAACTGGATATGGCGTCGCGGAACTGGAAACGGGGCCCGGCTTTTCTCGATTCGAGAAAAGCCGCCTCAAGGTTCGCCTGGTGGAAGCGAAGGGATTCGAACCCTCGACCTCAGCGTTGCGAACGCCGCGCTCTCCCAACTGAGCTACGCGCCCTCATGACCTTGCAATTTCGCTAATATAACACGGGCCATTCACCACTGGCAATTTCACTGACCGCGTTACGGCGGTCTTTCCAGCGGCCGCACAGCGCGCGGATTCCTCACGCCTCATGCTACAATTCATGCAGGATGCCCATTCGTTTGATCGCAGTAGACCTTGATGGTACGCTGCTCAACAGCCAGACGGAAATTTCGCAGGCAAACCGCCAGGCTCTTGCCGCAGCGTCAGCACAGGGCGTCCGCATTGTGATCACCACGGGACGGAGGTTTCATTCCGCCCGACCGCTGCTTGATTCTCTTCCCTGCCCCGTCATCCTGGTCACCTCCAACGGCGCGATGATTCGAACGCTTTCCGGCGAGGTTATGCATCGGAACTTCCTTCCCAGAGAGATCGCCGTTGAGATCCTCGAGGCCGCCATTGATTACCGTTCTTACGCGGTGGCGATCTTTGATGAAGCCGGTTGCGGCCAGGTCATGATGCAACAGAACGCCTCGCCCGATGGGCCACTCCGGTGGTATCTGAAGACAGCGCATGAATACCTGCTGCAGGTTCCCGACCTTCCGTCTGCGCTGCCAGGCGACCCGATCCAGGTGATGTTTGGAGGCGCGCCGGCGTTTCTTGAACCGCTCGAACATCTATTGCATTCATCACCGGCGGGTGAACGTGTCCATCTGACGTGGACCAAATACTTCGAGCGTGACGTTTCTCTGCTGGATGTTATGAACCTCGGTTGTTCAAAGGCAAGCGGGCTCAAGTGGCTGCTCGGCCAGACCGGCTTTGCTACAGATGAAGTCATGGCCATCGGCGACAACTACAATGACCTCGAGATGCTCCAAATGGCCGGCTGCCCGGTGGTGATGGGCAATGCCAGCCCAGGACTGAACACCGATGGATGGCACATCACGGCATCCAACGATCAGGATGGCGTCGCCGCGGCTATCCAGGACCTTGTTTTGAAATAATCGGACGGATCGCCAGAAGACCCCTCGTCTCGTCTCCCTCGCTGTGGCCCGTGGCCCATTTCGCGGCAAAGCCCCGCAAAGTCAAAGCCCTCCTCCGCAAGGGACTATTCGTGATTGATAATCTGGGTTCCAGGCGGCGGAGTGAGTTCAAACAAAGAGGCCGAGAGTCTGGGATTGCGGTCAATGTGGCTGAAACGGAACTTCATGACGCTGTTGTTGGCATAAAAGACGATAAGCCGCCGGATGTTCATTTGTGGGTCGAACTCCATCACCACGCGCTTGTACCCCAACTTCTCCGCGTGCTTTGGGTAGGCAATGATCACACGGTCCTGTGCCGGGTGTGGGAAGGCACTGTCTGCATCTTCAAATTTCGAGAAGACCTTCCTCAGGTCCAGGCGCGAAAGCAGGAGGCGAAACGGAACGCGGTAATCCTCGCTCTTCTTCACCGAAGAGCGGTTGAGCTGGTTCTCTTCGGGAAGATAAAGAAGAACTTCTTTCTTGTTGGAAAGGAAAACTTTCTTTTCCGGCTTTTGATAATCCCATCGCATCAGGCCGCCCCGCGCAAAAACGACCGTGCCGGATTCGACCCGGCTTCCGCCGCCCGAATCGTAGGTTTGCGTAAATTCCGCGCGGATGGCCCGCACCTTGTGGTAGCTTTGCTGCACCCTGCTGATAAATTGATTCAGCGGCAAGCTGGTGGCAGGAACCGGAGTTGAAGCCGCCAGGGTGATTGGCATCAGAGCCAGAGCGCTGCACACCACAAAGCCTGCCGACACCAATTGAAAATTAATGTGCCTTCTGCTTTTCGGAAAGAATTCTTTCATTTGTTCGGCTTGTCATCAAATTCTCAAGCTCGTTTTGAGCGCGCCGAGACCGCGTGCCCTACCCCAAGGTGCGGCAGGCACGACTGGCCCGTATATCCTGTTGCAACCGTGTCGCCCTTCACCGCGCCAAAACTCCTCAGGTCCCGTATCCTCCGGGAAACCGTCCTTCTTTAACATACAACCTAACCGGCCTGTTGTGACAGCCTGGAATTGAGGCGAGAAATACTACTCAAATAAACCGCATCGGACGGAAGCCGACAACGCTCCCGAATCCTTGAGCACCAGCTTCGTCATTTAACTTTGAAGTGTTTCGAAGAAGCGGCGCGAGCCCCCGGCGCATCACGCTGCTGACACTTTCGTCAGGGACTCTCAGTTGTGGATGGCAGCCTATAAAGAAACGGGGGAACCATGCTGCGGTTCCCCCACGGTGCCCGCCGGACCTTGCCGGCGTTGGAATGCATTACACGCGTCAACCCCCAAGAGGCGGGGACGACGAACCAGCCTGGGTGTTGGTTGTGTTTACACGAATCACTCCCGACTGATCGGTGTAATAGGAATCTGTGCCAGTAGTTCCACGCGTTACTGGGTCAGCCCAGAACTCGTAGGTGTCGATCCGTCCGGCAACCACCGGGCCGGGTGAGTAGGTGAAGCTATAACCGCTCTTAATTGCACCCATGGCCGTTGGCGAGCCGCCTGAAAGCACGCTATCCACCAGGCCGGCCGCCGTGGCTGTCGGCATGCTGCCGCCAGCTGGCGGGCCCAGGTAGCCGAGTGTCGCAGTGTAGCCGCTGTTGTAAGTCGAGGCATAAGTGACCTCGGCCGTATTGTAGGTTCTCAGAGACCCTACTGCTGACGCCTGGTTAGCAGCAATCCGTGAGCGTAGAAGGTTCGGGATTGCGATCGCAGCGATAATCAAAATGATCGCCACAACGATCAGCAGTTCAATCAGCGAAAACCCTTTTGAGTCTCTTCCCATTCACTCCTCCTTCCTCCAGCTTTCCGGAATCATGCGATCACAGAAAGGCGCTAATGGTTCAGCATCTTTCATTCCAGTTCCGCAAAGCACAAGAATCTTCATGAACGTTGCAATACTTTGAATTACAATGAGTTATAGCCCAGATATCCCGTCAAGTCCACGAGAAGTTACGTCAACGGGCCAGGGGTGACTGTTTTTGTCACACCGCGCAGACAAAAATCGTCACTTGCAGCACTCCTCCTGGCAACCCATGATACAAGCCATGGCTGGACACTGGGGCGAAATTAAAGCCGCCTGCTCCCGCACGGCGGCAAATGAATCCACGCACTGTCGCAGACAGGCGTTACTTTTCGCCCGTTCTATCCATTTGGGTTTTGATGGCTTCGATCTGCTGCTCCGCGCCCGTCTCTCCCGGGAAATTCCTCAACTCCTCCTTGAATTGGGCCAGCGCTCCCGGGATATTTCCTTTCAGTTTCAGGATCATGCCCAGGGCAAAGTGATAGGCCAGGCCGCCCGGCTGAAGCTTCAAGGCATGCCGCACCGCCTTTTCGGCATCGTTCACATGGCCAAGCTTCAGCCAGGTCAGCCCCAGATAGAAATATTCATCACTGTCAACTCCGTTGATCGCAATGGCCCGCTGGAAATACTTCTCGGCTTGCGGCAGGTTTCCCATACGGTAAGACGTGTAGCCCATGTTATAAACCGCCAGCCAGAAGTTCGGGTTCTGTGCCAGGACCTGCCGGTAGAGTTCCAGCGCCTGAGCGTAATGGCCATCCTCGCCCATCGCGTTGCCGAGATTGGTTCTGGCCAGCAGATTGTGCGGCGTGCGCTCGACACCCCGCGCGTAAAGAGTAAGATCATTCGCCCAGTACTGGTCCTGCAAGGCGGTTGAGATTCCGAAAACGAGCGCCAGCGACAAGACCGCAGCCGTCTGCCAAGCCGGAAGGCCAAAGAGCTTCAGCCTTCCAAAACGAATCCGGCGCAAGGCCATGGCGGCAAGAATCGAGAACCCGATCGACGGCAGGTAGAGGTAACGGTCGTGGGCGATTTCCCCGATGGGCAGGACCGAGAGGTCAAGCAGCGGAATGAAAGGGATCAGGACCCAGGCGCCGGCAAAGATTGCCAGGCGCCTATCCGATGTCTTGCTCAGCCTGCGCGCCAGGAACCAGGCCAGCCATCCCACGGCAACAAGCCCCGCCAGCGGCAGGAAAAAGGATTGCAGCCCGGGCGTCCTAACGTAAGGCACGTTGTAAAAAACGCTCAGATTGAAGGGCCAAACGAGATGGCTGAAGTAAAACAACAGGAGATGCGGCCAGGTGAAAATAATGGTCGAAACCGCCAATGGCGTCATCGTGTGTCCCAGCCCGTGGAGCACATGCCACCTCATCGCCAGGTAGCCAAAGGTGAGCAAAACGAACGGCACGACACGAACCGTGCTGGTTCGCGCGCGCTCAAATACAGACCGGAACCAAGAGGCCCTTTCGGGCGCTTCCTGCCACACCCACTCGAACGCAAAAATGAGAATCGGCAGAATGAGGGCCGTTTCTTTAGAAAGCATCCCCAAGGCATAGAGAGCCAGCGAACCTGCAAGCCATGTCCGGCGATGGCCCGTTAGTTCCCGTGAGTTGAGATAGCAGAGGAATGACGGCAGAAGCAGCAGCGCAGCCAGCGGATCAGTGACTCCGGAAATCCACGCCACCGATTCGATGTGCACCGGATCGACCCCGAAAATCAGAGCGGCGATCAGGGCCGTTTTGGAATCGCCAGCCAGCCTCCGCGCCAGAACGTAAACGCAGTAAGTGACGCCAACGTGAGCAGCCACGCTCATAAGGTGCCATCCCGCCGCGTAGGGGCCGAAAATCTTGTAATTCAGAAGCAGATACAGCAAAAAGATTGGGCGGTAATAATTCCCCAGAACGCTTGGATAAGCGAAGCTCCACACCCTTTCAAAAAAGAAGTGGGGAGCGTAGCGCCAGTGTTGAACCTGAACGTTGGCCAGGATCTGGCCGCGGTCATCGTAGACAAAGTGGAACCATAGCGTACCGCTGTATGCGAGAAAGGTCACAAGCAGCACGAGGCTGACCAGAACCCAAGGCCCAGCCGACAGGAAAGTCCGGCGCGGGAGGTCACTCGAATCACGGTTGTTTCCGGAGTCGTTCAAGCGGGCGGGATCTTTCATTTCAAGGGTACCAACGGCGGCTAAATCCCATGTTTCTTGGCGTAATGGCGAAACGACCGGTAGGACATGTGCAGCAGATCAGCGGCGCGTCTGCGCACTCCTCCCGCCAGACGCAAGGCTTCCACAAGATACCGCTTTTCAGCCTGAGCAATCTGAGTTTCAAAATCCAGCCCCTCCTTCGGGAAATCAAAAATCTTATCCCCCGGCGATCCCGCCCCATGCACGGCTTCCGGAAGATGCTCGATTCCCACCACGCCATCTCGCTCGCCGCTGATGGCAACCGCATGCTCAACGGCGTTCTCCAGTTCGCGGACATTGCCGGGCCAGGAATAATGCACCAAGGCGGAAAGCGCCGCGGGATCAAAATCTTTAACCGGCTTTCCCATTTCCAGCGAAAACTTTTTCAGAAAATGTCGCGCCAGCGGCTCGATATCGTCTTTGCGTTCACGCAGTGGCGGAACGTGAATGGGAATCACGCTGATGCGGTAATAAAAATCCTCCCGGAACTGATTCTCAGCCACCATCGCCTTCAAATCACGATTCGTTGAAGCAATCAGCCGCACATCCACAGCGACGTCCTGCGTACCGCCGAGTGGCCGCACCATCCTCTCCTGCAAGACACGAAGCAGTTTGACCTGCATGCCGGGGCTGGTTTCGCCTATTTCATCCAGAAAAAGCGTGCCGCCATTGGCCGACTCAATAATTCCCTTCCGGTTGGTATCGGCTCCTGTAAAGGCTCCTTTGAAATATCCGAACAGCTCGCTCTCGAGCAGCGTCTCGGGAAATGCCCCGCAGTTGATCGAAACAAAGGCCTTCTCGCGCCGCTGGCTGGCCTCATGGATGGCGCGCGCCACAAGTTCTTTGCCGGTCCCGCTTTCGCCCGTAATCAGAACCGTGCTGTTTGTGGGCGCGACGCTGCGAACCATCTCCAGAATGGCGGAAATCCTCGCGCTGCGGCCGACGATGTTCTCATGCGCGAAAACACGCAGCATTTCCCTTCTCAGCCGGGCGTTCTCTTCGTGCATGGCCATGTCTTCAAGAGCGCGATCGACCACCAGCTTGATCTCTTCCACGAGTTTGTCGGTCTTGATGACGTAACGGTAAGCGCCCAGATTGAGGGCTTGAATGGCTGTGGGCATGGTGGGAACTGCGGTGATCAGGATGAAAGCGGCCGGATTGTGCGTGGCTCGGGCGTGATGCAGCAGATCGATCCCCGTCAGGTCAGGCATGCGGATGTCCGCGATTATCGCGTCATAGACCTGCGACTCGATCTTCTTTTTGGCAATCTGGCCGCTCGTGACCGTCTCGACGACATGCCCTTCTTTGCGAAAAGCAATCTCCAGAACCTGGCAAATCGATTTTTCGTCGTCTACGACCAGCAATCTTGCCATGCCATTCTTCCTGTTGAATAGCGCCTCTTCGCAATTCGGTCCCGCCGTTCCAGCCACAAACTTAGCATAAAACCTTTAAGCCGGAACGCAGGCAGGGTCTCATCATGCAGCGTTTCAGCCGTGGCTCGGCACATGGATTTCTTTCTCCGCAGTATCCCCCACTTCTTGAGCTCTGGGAAGGTCGATGGTGAATTCCGTACCGTGGCCCGGAGAAGACTCCACCTGGATCTGACCGCCATGGCCCTGCACAATCTGATAAACAATGGCAAGCCCCAGCCCGGTTCCGTGGCTGAACGCGGACTGGAAAGGTTCGAAAAGCTTCTCAACCTGGGAGGGGTCCATTCCCATGCCGGTATCGCGGAACATAATCTGCGCGCCGTTCCGCCCGTCGGCCCGGACCTCAGCGGTGAGCGTTCCGCCGTTCTCCATGGCTTTCAGTGCATTGTCACAGATGTTCCAGAAAACCTGGCGGAGCTTGTCAGCGTCTGCCAAGACGGAAACGGGGCGGCCGGGCAACTTCCGTTCAATGCGTATGCCCGGCGGGAAGTCCGGACGGTGCTGCAGCAGAAGCAAGGTCTCTTCAATGAGGACCACAATGTCTACTTCGCGAAATTCGAAGCGCTGCTCGCGCGAATAGAGCAGGAAATCCGAAACCAGTTTGTTCAAACGTTCCGACTCACGGCTGACGATGGCGATCAGTTTCCGCTCGTCCTCATCGATATTGCCCATCGTCTCAAGAACCTTGGCTGATCCTGAAATCGAGGCCAGAGGATTGCGAATCTCGTGCGCGATACCTGCAGCCAGCCGCCCGAGGGTGGCCATTCTCTCGCGCAGTTGGAATTGCGCCTCCAGCCGTTTCTGGACGGTCAGGTCCTGAACACTGTAAATATAGCCCGCCGTCCCGACTTCAGGAATGACCAGGTGTGAAACCGAAACGCCAAGTACGCGCTTGCTGCCAGTGGGATGACGGTATTCGATCTCCTGCCGGCCGTGAGCGGAAGCCAGCGTGCGAAACGCCTCCGATTTCGGCCCCAGGCCCATGAGGACTTTGTCAATCGGTTCGCCGAGAACGGAGTCACGCCCGCACCCAAGGATGTCCGCGCCGGCAGGATTAAGCTCAGTCAATCTTCCCTCGAGGTCCGTTGTAATCAGCCCGTCCCGCATGCTGCGGACGACATTTTCGTTGATGGCCTGCAGGCTGGCCACCTGTCCACGCTTGTCGCGAAGCTCCGCGCCGGTCTTGCGCAGGGTTTCCGCCAGAAAGCTGGCAAGATAGGCAACCCCGAAGAAGCCAAACAGGCTCGCCAGAATCTTCACCTGAAGAGTCCCCAGGTCCACGGGGGCGCTGGATGAGTTTGCCAGCGCCGCTGCCCAAGGATGGCGCGCCGCGAAGACGGGATAAAGCGCGGGCAAGCGAGCGAGTTCCAGAACGCCACCCATCAGAACAAAGCTCACGCCGGCGAGCAGAAACACGCGCGAGCGTGGAAGCAGGATGCTGGCCAGGATGATGGCCACAAGGTAGAGAGAGAAATAGTTGCTGCCCAAGTCGCCCGTCACATGAACGATGGCGGTGATGATAAAGATGTCGGCAAACAATTGCAGGTGGGCTTGCAGGGAATAGTCCAGGCTGATCTGGTTGTAAATCAGAAAGAACAAGTTGAGGACATACCAGAGGATGACAAAAGCGCCCAGGTATTCAATCGAATGGAAGCCACTGGGACTGGGAGAGATCTGCTCGATGGCATAGTCGATGGCGAAGACAAACGTGATGATGACAAACCTGATCTTGATAACCCAGGGAAGCCAGCTTTGGAGTTCGCCAGTGGATTTCATAGCAGAACTAAAGAGCATTATAGTGACTGAGCTTCCATTGGACAACCATTCCTGCTTCAGAGAAACTCAGCCTCTACCGTACCCCGCGTGCCCGCCAGCATTCGGTTGAAGGCTTTGTTTCCCTGCTGGGAAGAGAGGATTGCAAGGCATTGCGGCAGCCGGCGACGGACATCGTTCCGAACTCCATGCCCGGCGTCAAAGCACGGTTTCGCGAATTACTTCTTCGAGCGTCGTCACGCCGGCGGCAATTTTCAGCAGCCCGCTGCGCCGCAACGAAATCATTCCGTGTTCAATTGCTTTTTTCCTTAATTCCAGAGCAGAAGCTCCCGCCAGGATCAACTCGCGAAGCGCGTCATTCACTTCGAGAACTTCGTAGAGCCCGATCCGGCCCCTGAAACCTCTGTTATTGCAGGCCGCGCAGCCTTCTCCGTGGAAAGTCTTGAGCGTCCTGGCCTCCTGGGGACTAAAACCCGCGTCAACCAGGAGCTGAGGTGAGATTTTGTTCTCGACTTTGCATTGCGGGCAGATGCGGCGGGTGAGGCGCTGCGCGCAGATCAGGCGGACCGCAGTGGCCACCAGAAAGGGCTCAATGCCCATGTTTACCAGCCGCGAGATAGTGGACGGCGCATCCATTGTGGGCAGGGTCGAAAACACCACGTGTCCTGTCAGCGCCGCTTTGGTGGCGATTTCGGCCGTTTCAAAGTCGGGGATCTCGCCCACCATCATGATGTTCGGGTCTTGCCGGAGAAACGAGCGCAGTGCAGCGGCGAAGTTCAGCCCGATCTGCTCTTTCATCTCGACCTGGTTGATGCCGGGCATCTGAAACTCTACGGGGTCTTCCGCGGTCAGGATGTTAATGTCCGGCTTGCTGAGTTGGGAGATACAGGAATAAAGCGTGCTGGTCTTGCCGCTGCCCGCCGGGCCAGCAACCAGAATCATTCCGTATGGCTTGAGAATTGCTCTCTGAAACTTTTCAAGCGACTCCGGCTCAAACCCGAGATTCGTCATATCCAGACGCAGATTCGCCTTGTCAAGCACCCGCATGACAATCTTCTCGCCATAAAGGGTCGGAAGCACCGAAACCCGGAATTCCAGTTGCTTATTTTTGTTGTTATGGACCATCCGGACCATAATGCGACCGTCCTGGGGCAGCCGCTTTTCGGAGATGTCCAATTTGGCCATGATCTTAATGCGGCTGATCATGGCATCGCGCAGCTTGATGGGAGGCTGCATGGCGTTCTGCAGCAAGCCATCCATTCGGTAACGAACCCTGTATTCCTTTTCGTACGGCTCCAGATGAATGTCGCTGACACCCCGTTGAACCGCGTCCGCCAGAATGTGATTGACCAGCTTGATGACCGGAACTTCTTCCGCTCGCCTTTCGGAAGCGGCCAGGTTCAGGCTTGACTCGTCTTCGGTCTCCACTTCCACACTTTCGGTTTGCCCGTCGCCAACAAAGCTGACCAGTTCTTCAATCTCTTTCTTGCGTTCCTGTTCCTCGATCGACCCATAGTTCTCCTTGATGGCTTCAGCAATCGAAACCTCAGACGCCACCACCGGCTCGATATGAAATCCGGTCATGCTTTTGATGTCGTCCATCGCATGGATGTTCGCAGGGTCCGCCATGGCCAAGGTCAGTGATGCGCCCACGCGGCTGAGAGGCAGCACCTGGTACTTGAGTGCGGTCTCCATGGGAATCAGGCGGATGACGCTGGGATCGGCCTCAAAATGCTTGAGATTGATTGATGGAATGCCATACTGGCGGGAAAGGATGGCAGTGATCTCCTCAGCGGTCATGAATCCGAGCCCGACCAGGCTGCTGCCCAACCGGCCGCCGTGCTTCCGCTGGTGTTCAAGGGCCAGCTCAAGTTGAGCGGGCGTAATTGAGCTTTCTTTAACCAGGAGTTCACCCAATCTCCCCGACATTCTATGCCCCTTGCCGCAGTCCGAAGTACCAGTGATTGGCTGCATTCCTGAGGCTCTGGATTCCATAAAGACTCCGATCAACGAACGATTTGTAGCTTCGCGATACGGCCGATTGGGCAAGAAGCCTGTTGCTTTCCCGGCGGATCATCTCCGCGGCAGCCGGAACCTTCCTCGTCTCGACGAAAGACTGTGGGGCCCCGCCACTGGAACGGGCGCATTGCCTGGTCGGGAATCTGCTGATGCACTTGACTTTCCTGATATTGCCGTATTAACTTCAAACCTATGCAACGCACGGCTCAGCCGTCTGGAGTTGAGCCGGGTGAAGTGCTGGAAACGTACTACGAAGAGCTCCTTCGGGGATTCGGCCCCCAGCATTGGTGGCCGGCGCGCACTCCCTTGGAGGTGATCCTCGGCGCCATCCTCACCCAGAACACCACCTGGCAGAATGCTGCCCGGGCCATTGCCCGTCTTCGTGAAGCCGGTCTTCTTCGCTGGTCCCGGCTGCGCCAGGTCTCTCTCCCGGAGCTTGAAAGGTGCGTTCGGCCGGCCGGGTATTTCCGGCAGAAGGCGCGCACCATTCAGACCCTCGTCCGTTGGCTCGACGATGCCCATGGCGGCTCTCTGAAGGCGCTGTTTGCTCAGCCGCCGGAGGTGGCGCGGACTCAGTTGCTGGCGCTTCGTGGCCTGGGTCCGGAAACCGCAGATGCCATTCTGCTCTATGCCGGCAAGCTGCCATTTTTCGTCGCCGACGCTTACACGCGCCGTGTGCTGGCTCGGCACGATTTGATTCATTCCGAGGATGATTATTCTGCGGCTCAGGACTTTATTCATCAGCATCTGCCGAATGATGAAGAGCTTTTTAATGAGTTCCACGCTCTGCTCGTTGAGGTGGGAAAAAGGCATTGCAGACGACAAGCAGCCGAGTGCCGGGGATGTCCGCTTGAGCCGTTTCTGCCCGACCATGGGGAGTTCCAAGCTCGCCGGCGCATCAAGGCTCCGCGGCCCGCAGCCGGTTTTCGGCCATTTCAGGAAAGGGAGGTTGGCGTAAAGGCGCATGGCTCTGAATGAAAAACCGCACCCCCGCCGGCGACCCTTCCTGGTGTTTCTGCTCATCGTGGTTCCCATCTTATTGTTTATCGGCTGGAGCCAGGCTTCCCTGAACCTTTCTTTTATCCACCCGCGAAGCGCCCCGCAGACCATTCTGCTCATCGTAATCTCCGTCCTCATCTTCCTGACCTTTGTCATTTTTGCGCTCATCCTTGCGCGGAATCTGCTGAAGCTCTACGTTGAAAGGCGAAGCCACAAACTCGGTTCGCGGTTTAAAACCAAGATGGTGGTGGCGTTTCTGGCGTTGACGGTGGTTCCGGCGTTCTTCCTGTTTTTATTCTCCTATGGCCTGCTCAACCGAAGCATCGATAAGTGGTTTGGGATTCCATTTGATGTAGTCCGCTCGGACGCTGCGGAAGTGGTTCGCCAACTCGCCATCCAGGCGGAAAATCGCTCACGCCACCTGGCGATTCACCTGACCACCAGCCCTCAGCTTGCCCAGGCCGCCTCACTGGGCGACCATGCAGCCATCAAACGTCTGCTGAATCGGGAAGTCGCCGACCTCTCCTCAGAATCCGCCATGTTCTTCGATCCCGACGGAAACCTTCTAGCCTCGGCAGGTACTGTGCAACTGAGCGGACCGGCGGTCAGCGCACTTCTGCCCCATCACAGTTTCAGGAATCTGCCTCCGGACGGCCTGTCGATTCGCAAGAGGTTCAAGGACGAAGAGGTTTTCATCGCCGTGAGGCCGCTGAATTTTGCTGCTGGTGGGACTTCCGGCATCGTGGTTGCGATGACCCGCCTGCCAATGAACATTGCACGCATTGCCAGCCAGATTCAAAGTGAAACGCAAAAATACGACCAGCTCAGCCGGCAGAGAAAGGCCGTTCGCCGTGTTTACCTGCTCTCCTTGTCTCTGCTAACGGTGCTCATTCTCTTTGTGGCTTCCTGGTTTGCGGTCTTCTTTTCAAAACAGGTGACCGTGCCCATCCAGGCACTTGCGAACGCCACCCACGAAATCTCCAAAGGAAATCTTGACTATCGCATTTCAGCGCGCGGCGATGATGAACTCGGCAGTCTGATCCAGTCCTTCAACGAAATGACCCGGCAATTAAAGGAAAACCGTCTGGCCCTTGAGCGTGCCGCACAGCAAATCCAGAAGGCCAATCGAGAACTGGAAGAGCGCGGCAACGTCATGGAAGCCATCCTCGAAAATATTCCCACCGGTGTCGTTTCCTTTGATCCGCAAGGGCGCATTATGAGGGCCAACTCCACAGCTGAGCGGATGTTCGGCCATGACGTCATCCTAAGGGCGCACCGGCTCGGCGATCTTTTCTCTCCGGACGAGGCCCGCGAAGTTGCAACCCTGTTCAGGCGCGCCCTGCGCCAGGGGGTAGTGACGCGCCAGATGGAAGTAAGATTGGGCAGCCGGCGCGCCCTTGTTGCCTTGACGCTCTCCTCCATTCGAGCCCGCCACGGCGCCGTGGGATCGCTGCTCGTCCTGGAAGACCTCACCGAGCTTCTTCGAGCCCAGAAAGCGCTGGCCTGGCAGGAGGTGGCCCAGCGCATCGCGCACGAAATCAAGAACCCTCTGACTCCCATTCAGCTTTCCGCAGAGCGCATTCGCCGGTGGATTGGCCGGGTGGACTCGCGTCGCACGGGTCACGATCTGGTGACGGCGGTGGAACAGAGCGTCGCGCTGATCGAGAGCGAGGTCGCAACCTTGAAAACGTTGGTCGATGAATTTTCCCATTTCGCTCGTTTCCCGGAGTCCCGGCCCGTTCATGCCGACCTGAACAACATTGTGGGGAAAGCATTGCAGGTTTTTGACGGTCGCCTGGATGGGATTGCGCTGCGATGCGAATTGGCAGCTGGTTTGCCCGCGATCCATGCCGATCCGGACCAGATGAAACGCGCGGTGATCAACCTGATCGACAACGCCGCCGAAGCGCTGCAGCACTCGCCCGCAAAGGACATCTGGATACGCACGATGCTAGATCCAGAACGGGAAATGGTTGTCCTGTTGGTGGCGGACAGCGGTCCCGGCATTCCGCTGGAAGCCAAAGAGCGCTTGTTCCTGCCATTCTTTTCCACCAAGCGGCGCGGCACCGGCCTGGGCCTGGCCATCGTCAGCCGCATCGTTTCCGAACATAAAGGAACGATCCGCGTGGAGGAAAATCGCCCGCTTGGAACCAAGTTTATAATCGAATTGCCCGTCGAGCATGCGCCCGCTGTCGTGGCGTCTCCTGCGCATGAAGCCTAGGCGGTAAAAACAATGCACTGCCGTACTGCTGGAGAAACAAGCGGTGGGCGGCTCGCAAAAAGCCGGACGGAGGAAGTTGCATTTGGGAAATTATTCGGTGCTGGTCGTCGACGATGAAGCCGGCATCCGGCAATCGCTGAAAGATGTCCTTCAGGACGAGGGCTATCAGGTCGCGGCCGTCGAAAGCGGCGAGGAGTGCCTGAATTTCCTCGGCAGAGAAAAGGCCGACGTCGTCCTGCTCGACATCTGGCTGCCCGGTATCGACGGGCTCGAGACGCTGTCCCGGATTCGAGAACGCGAAGATCCGCCGGTCGTCGTCATGATTTCCGGTCACGGGACCATCGAAACCGCTGTCCGCGCCACCAAGAAGGGCGCCTTCGATTTCATCGAGAAACCGCTCTCGATCGAAAAGACGCTGCTCACGCTGAAGCATGCCACCGAAGAACTGGCGCTCGCCGCTCAGAACCAGCAGTTGCGCCACAAACTTGAGGGCGACTACCGCATTATCGGGAACAGCGTCCCCATGAAAGCCTTGCGGCAGCAACTGGCGCTTGCCGCTCCCACCAATGGCCGCGTGCTGGTTTACGGGGAAAGCGGCACGGGCAAGGAACTGGTGGCTCACGCGCTGCATCGAATGAGCCTGCGTCGCGACAGCTCGTTTGTCGAAGTCAATTGCGCCGCCATCCCCGAGGAATTGATTGAAAGCGAATTGTTCGGCCACATCAAAGGCTCGTTTACCGGGGCCGTCGAGGACAAAGTGGGGAAGTTTGAGCAAGCCGATGAAGGTACCTTGTTTCTCGACGAAATCGGCGACATGAGTCTCCGGACACAATCCAAAGTGCTGCGCGTAATTGAAGAGCAGCGCTTTTCCCCGCTGGGCTCGAAGAAAGAGCTTGCCCTGGACGTTCGCATCGTGGCCGCTACCAACAAGAACCTGGACGAAGAGATCCTCAGGGGCAATTTTCGCGAGGACCTCTTTTTTCGCCTCAACGTAATTCCCTTTTACGTTCCGCCGCTGCGGGAACATGTGGAGGACATTCCCGAACTGCTGGATTATTTCCTGGAGACATTTGCCGCCGCGTATGGCCGCCGGCCCAAGCACTTTTCAGAGCCGGCGCTGGAGGTTCTGCTTCGTTACCGCTGGCCGGGGAATGTCCGCGAACTCAGGAATCTTGTTGAACGCATGGTCATCATGGTTTCTGGCGACCGGATCGAACGCCGGCACTTGCCACAAACGCTCACCAACCACCGTGGACGCTCAGGCACCTCCCGAGGGGTGGCCGGCGGTTTTTCCACCCTGCACGAAGCGCGTACAGCTTACGAACGTGATTACATCCTTCGCAAACTCGACGAGAATCATGGCAACGTCAGCCGCACCGCGGAAGTTCTGGGGCTGGAACGCAGCCACCTCTATCGCAAAATGAAAGCGCTGGGGATCAGCACCGGCGAATAGATGAGAAGAATCGGACGGCGCCCACCCGGGTGGAGTACACATCGCACCATTTGCGATGTGTCCCATCGCCGGATGGATTGATGGGTCTGATTTGCAGAGCCCGCCTGCTCAGGCCTTGCGATGTCCCAGATGCATGTCACGTCCGGTCACGCCACGGTAGGCCGCCTCGATGGCGACCGACACAAGGATCATTCCGGCCAATATCCAAAGCTGGCTGCGGGTGGCCGGGTCCTGCCAGACCTGCCAGCACAAGGCCAGCATGGCAATAGCACACGCAAGCGTGCCCAACACAGAGATCCAGGCCATGCTGCGCGTGTCACCAGCCAGGCGCACATTAGCGATGTTGACAGCCATAAAGATCAGCAGAAAGCCGGCGCTGCCCATGGTCGCAATGGCATTCAACGGCAGGAAATTCGCAATCAGCAGAGAGAGCAGAGCATAAATGATCATTCCTTCGGGGTGCTCGTGGAAAAGGCTGCGCTCCAGTTCCGCCGGCAGCTCGCCGGTTTTGGCAACAACGTAGGTGAGCCGCCCGGAACCGTATAACGTTGCGTTGATCGCTGAACTGGTTGCCAGCAACGCCGCAACCACAATCATCACGAAGCCACCCCGGCCCAGAAAAGACTGGGCGGCCACCGCCAGGGCATAGTCGGAGTGCCTGGCGATGGTGGTGAAGCTTAAATGGCCCACCACCGCCACGGCAATGAGGGCGTAGAGAATAATCACCACCAGCACGCCGCCAAAATAGGCGATGGGCAGGGATTTCTCCGGATTCGTGACATCCGGTGAGGCGTTGGCAATCAATTCAAAGCCTTCGTAATTGAGGAAAATAATCATCGCCCCTGACACAATTCCCCAGAGCGGGACGTATGACGACAGGCTCAAGCGCGCCGTTTCCAGATGAGTACCCAGTCCGACGCAGATAAAGGCAACCAGCAGCAACATCTTCAGAAGGTTGAAGAGATTTTCAGAACGGATCACCAACCGGGCGCCCACCAGGTTGATGATGCCCAGGAAGATGATGATCCCGGTGATGAGCGCATGTTGCCACAACCGGTACTGGCTGCGGGAAATCAGGTTTGCCCCATAACTGCCGAAGGCGAAAGCGTAGATCGCCAGCAGAACCACATAGCTCAGGCCGAGCAGGATGTTGGTGGCGCCCGTGAAGATGCCGGTTCCGTAAGCGCGGTTGAGGAACTCCACCGTGCCGCCCTGGCCGGGATATCGCAGCGTGAGTTTCAGGTAGGAATAGGCGGTGAGCAGGGCTACCACGCCGGCCACAAGGAAAGCGACCGGAGCCGCCCCACGGGTCATCTCAATCGTCAGCCCTGTGACCGCAAAAATGCCCCCGCCGACCATCCCTCCAACACCGATGGAAAGGACCGACATCGTTCCAAGGCCGTCCTTCCGGGTCGTTCCGAGAGCCGTACTCCTCATTCTTCTCCTCAAGCAACACGCCGTCCGGCAAAGGTTCTTGCATTGTAACGCCTGCGGCCCTCAGAATCGGCAGGATCTTATGTGCGCGACTCCGCGGGGTCGAACCTCGCGGAGTCCCGACCGGGCCATCATCTCTACGCCGTGGACACTTGAGCTTAATCACAATCAGAAGGAGACCACGCGTGAAACTGGTGCCGTGGCTCGCTTCCTTCGGACAATCGAAAGGGCGCTCATTCCGCAGCCATCGGTTATCCTCATTTGGTTTTCGGTTGGTTAGCTGTCGCTCTGATAGGCGCAACTGCTGGCCTTCAGCTTCACCGTTCGTTCCGGTAATCCAGCGCGGCGACCAGCGACCTGTTATCGCGCCAGTGCGATTCCACTCGGACAAAAAGCTGAAGGAAGACCTTGGGAGGAAAGACCTTTTCCAGTTCCTGGCGCGCTTCGGTACCGATCTGCTTGATTCGGCTTCCGCCTGAGCCGATCACGATGGGCTTTTGCGATTCCCTTTCCACCAGGATGGTGGCATGGATTCGCGTCAGCGTGTCGGATTCCTCAAAGCCCTCCATCAGCACCGCGCTCACGTGGGGCAGTTCCTGGTGCGTATTGCGGATCACCTGTTCGCGGATGATTTCGCTGGCCAGGAAGCGTTCCGGCTGGTCGGTATAAATGTCCTCAGGGAAATAGGCGGGACCTTCGGGAAGCCTTGCAATAACGGCCTGCAGCGCCTCCTCCAGGCCTGTTCCCTTCAGCGCGGATATCGGAAAGATCTCCTCAAAATCGTGCAGCTTCGCGTAACGGTCGATCAGCGGGAGAAGCTTCGGCTTGTGGACCTTGTCAATCTTGTTCAGCAGCAGGATGGACCTCGGAGCGTGTTCCGCCACAAACTGAACCGCAAACTCATCCCCCTTGCCGAAAGGCACTGAGGCATCCGCAATCAGCAGAGTCAGGTCGCGCTCTTCGAGCGCTTCGCGCACGAAGGACATCATCTGTTCATTCAGCCTGCAAAGCGGCCGGTGGATGCCCGGAGTGTCCATCAGGACAACCTGGGCCTCAGGCCGATGCACGATTCCCAGGATGCGGTTTCGCGTGGTCTGGGCCACTGGAGTCACGATCGAAACCTTTGCGCCAACCAGAGCATTGACCAGGGTGCTCTTTCCGGCGTTGGGCCTGCCCACGACCGCGACAAAGCCCGACTTAAGCGGTTTTCTGGGTTCCGGCATGAGTGGCTTGTGTTTCGGAATTCGGCGCAGGGAGGATCAGCCGAACTTTCAGGACTGTGCGCCGGTTGACTTCGAGAACCTCAAAGATCGTGCCATTGGCTTCCACCTTTTCCTGACCGGCCGGCATGTGGCCCAGCTTGGCCAGAACCAGCCCGGAGACGGTGGAGTAATCTCCGCTTTCGACTTGAACGTTCAGTTGATCTGCAAGGTGGGCAAGCTCCGTGTGGCCAGCCACCAGATAAGTATTCGCGGTTTCTTTCGTGATATCCCGCTCGTGCGGCTCAACCTCATCACGGATTTCACCCACCAATTCTTCCACAAGGTCTTCGACTGTCACCAGTCCTGAGACACTGCCGTACTCATCGATGACGATGGCCAGTTGCATCGTGGTTTTCTGCAACTCTTTCAGCAAGTCCCGGATGGGCTTCGTCTCCGGCACAAATCGCACTGGCCGCGTCAGGGTACGCAAAGTAACGAACTTCTGGTCCTCCGGCGACAGCTCCGTCAAGTCGCGCACGCTGACCACCCCTTCAACGTGATCGAGTTCCTTGGAATACACGGGATAACGCGTATAGCGCTTCTGGCGGAACAGGTTGCGCAACTCGTCGATTGGCATATCGATCTCGACGGCGGCGATCTCGGGCCGCGGAGTCATTACCTCCCGTACGACCTTGTCATTGAAATCGGCGACCGATTGCAGCAACTCACGCTCGCCCTTTTCGATCAAACCCGCCTCTTCACCGCTCTCAATCAACTCTTTCAGCCCCTTCGCGGAACTTGGCGGCTCCTCCTCTTCCTCCGGAGATTCCAGCAGGCGGGCAATAGTGGTCGAGATCAGAATCGGGAATGTGACCGGCAAGGCCAGATAAACTGCCGCTTTCAGCATGGGCAGCCACTGGCGAAGGATGGCTTCCGGTTCGTCATGGCGAGCCACCATGATGAACGGAATCAACTGGTCGAAGATCATAATGGTGGCCAGAACCACCACCAGCGAGGCGCTCAGGCTTTCCCACACGGCGCCGGAATGATAGAAAACAAGCAGGGCGGTCACTCCAATCGAGTACAACGCCATGGCCACGCCGTGCAAGGCAGAAATCGAGACGCCGACCCGTTCGCGGTCAGCCCGAATCCTTCGCGGATCGTCCGTCTTGAAAAGTGCGCGGGCCCCCATTGGAGTCAGGCGCCGCATCAGCAGCCGCAGGTACGAGGCTACGAAACTGGCGGCCACCAGCAGCCCGAGCACCACGATCCAAAGAATCACGTCCATCTTCGCTCTACCTGGAAAGCCCGGCCGATTGCGTCTCCCGTCCCCAAGCACCGCCTCCGGCTTTCTCCAGCCGTGCGCGCAAGGAAAGTTCCAGTGACCTCATTTCTCCATTGTCGGTTTCATGATCGTAACCCAGTAAGTGCAGGACGCCGTGCAGGATCAGCAGGCGGATTTCTTCCTCTGTCGAGTGCCCCTCGGCCCGCGCATTCCTTTCCGCGGTTGCCACAGAAATCACTATGTCACCCAGAAAGTTCCGGAACTCGTCCCTGACAGGTTCCTCCAGGCCGCTCTCTCCTTCACCTTCCCAGGAAAATGACAGGACGTCCGTCGGCGCTGTCTTGCCCCTGTATACATGGTTCATCCTGCTGATGTCTTCGTCACTTACAAAACAGACGTTGAAATCGCGCTGCCCAAGATTCAGAACGCTTTTCACGCGGCGCTCATACGCCCGCACTGATGGCAGGTCCAAAGCGAATTGATCTTGCCGGTTGATAATCATAGTTTGACGCCCCTCCACTGCGTCACATGACCCCTCAAAGCCCATTTTCGAGAGCCCCTTCATCGGACTCCACGCGCTTCGAGCTACGACCCTCTTCGGACGTTTTCGGCCGCTGCCCTCGCCTGGTCATGCTCCTCGTACGCTCGAATAATACGCTGTACGAGCTGGTGCCGCACAACATCGTGTTCCGTAAAGTAGACAAAGCTGATGCCAATCACCCTGCTGACCACGTCAACAGCTTCCATCAGCCCGGAGCGTCGCCCCTCCGGCAGGTCCACCTGGGTGATGTCACCCGTGATCACCGCCTTGGAGTTGAATCCCAGGCGTGTCAGGAACATTTTCATCTGCTCGCTGGTGGTGTTCTGGGCCTCGTCCAGGATCACGAAAGCGTCGTTCAGAGTCCGGCCGCGCATAAAAGCAATTGGCGCGATTTCGATGGTTCCCTTTTCAATCATCCGCTCGGTTCGTTCGGGATCCAGTACATCATAGAGCGCGTCGTAAAGCGGGCGCAGATACGGATCCACTTTTTCCTGCAAAGTTCCAGGAAGAAATCCCAGCCGCTCGCCCGCCTCGACCGCCGGCCGGGCCAGTATGATGCGCGTCACGGCCCGAGAAAGCAATGCGTCAACGGCCATGGCAACCGCAAGGTAGGTCTTGCCGGTGCCCGAGGGACCAATGCCGAACACCATGTCATGCCGCTTGATGGCATCCACATAGAGCCGCTGGTTCAGGCTTTTCGGCGTAATGGTCTTCTTTCCAAAAGTACGGGGACGCCCGGCTTCTGCCAGGCCCTTCAGCGTAACCGTGGGGTCCTGGGCAAGGATCTTCAGGAAGGCCCGCAACTCCGCCCTGTCAAAGTGGGCGCCACTATCGACCAGTTCGACATACTCCTCCAGAAGCCGTTGCGCGCGCGCCACGTTTAAATCCCCACCCTCGATTTCCAGGTTTTCGCTGTTCAGATGGAGGGAAACTTGCAAGCATTCTTCCAGCAGCTTCAGGTTCGCGTCGTAAGTGCCGAAAAGCTCTTCGACGCCCCTCTCGATTTTGACACTTGCCTTCATACAAAGAGTCGCGAAACCCTTTCACACTCCCAAGCTAAATTGCAAAGCAGGAAAACCCGGCACTTGGGTAGGAAGACATGACGTCGGCAGTGTATGGGGAAATTCTTCTCTTCCAGTAATTCACACTAGCAGAAGGCACGCACCAAGTCAATGCCCGCCCTCACAGCAACAGAGGAGTAATTGCCGGAATTCCCGCCTCGAATTGCCCAAAGTGTCGGGAGGCCACCCCAGAGAAGGTAGCCGGACGCCAGCAGGAATTCGCCGCAAAGCAACGCACAAGAAAGCGAGGCTAGTCCAGAATATTGCTTGCATTGTGCAAGTTATCATGATAGCTTTCACAAAGTGTCTGGGGAGTTCAAGTCAAAACACCGGTCTGGATGTCCGGTGAGTATTTCGCTCGAGATTTTTGGGGACCGTTGGTCACTGCTGATCATTCGGGATTTGATGGTGCGTGGCTACCGGACTTTCAAGGAGTTCCTGCAATCCGGTGAAGGAATTGCCACCAACATCCTGGCGGACCGGCTGAAAAAGTTGCAGGAAGCCGGGATCGTCGTGACCGAAAGAAGCAAGTCAGACGGGCGGAAGCTGAACTACCGGCTGACGGGAAAAGGCATCGATCTGGCCCCGGTGCTTTTGGAACTGCTCATCTGGGGCGCACGGCATGAGGACACAGGGGCTCCTTGTGCGGTAATTGAAAAAATGGCAAAAAACCGCGAGGCGGTTATTGCTGAGGTACGGCATCGCTGGAAAGACCGGGATCCAAGGCCGTTTCTGCCAGGATTCGAGAGCGGGGCCGCTGGCCGTGTTGCGGGGCGAACGCGCAAAAAGCACTGACGCGTTTCATGGGGCTTTACTCGAACGAAATGTCAATCACTTACTGACGAAAGGGGCAACCCATGCAATTGAATTCCTACCTGCTTTTCAAGGGGCAATGTGAAGAGGCATTCAAGTTCTACGAGAAGCTGCTGGGCGGGAAAATACAGGTCATGATGCCGCATGACGGCTCGCCGGCCGAAGGCGGCGTGCCGGCCGAATGGAAGAAGAAAATCCTTCACGCCCGCATGACCACGCCCGGCGGAGTCTTGATGGGCTCCGACGCGCCTCCGGACCGCCAGGCAAAACCGCAGGGCTTTTCGGTGTCGATCAGCGTGGACGATCCGGCCGAAGCGGACCGCATCTACCAGGGCCTGGCGGAGGGCGCCACATCAGTCACTATGCCCATTCAGGAAACCTTCTGGGCAAAACGCTTCGGCATGCTCACGGACCGCTTCGGCATTCCGTGGATGGTCAACTGCGAGAAAGAGGAATAATCGGCCGGCTCCGCCTCTTTGGCGGTTGCGCAGTGTTTGTGCTTTTCAAACTCTGCGACCTGTTGAAAGAGGTTGGTAGCTGCCGCCAGCGCTCGCAGGGCTTATCGTGGGTTCTGCTCAGCGGCCCGCTATCGTAACGACATCAAGAGGAGATAACCATGCGATTCATGGTGATTGTCAAAGCCGATAAGCAATCGGAAACAGGCGTGTTGCCCGACAAGAAGATCTTTGAAGCAATGGGGAAGTACAACGAAGAACTGTTCAAGGCCGGCGTGATGCTGGCAGGCGAGGGGCTGGCTCCGAGTTCCAAGGGGAAACGGGTCAAGTTCTCAGGGGACGAGCGCACGGTCATCGACGGCCCCTTTCCCGAGACTGATCACCTCGTCGCCGGGTTCTGGCTTTGGAAGGCAAATTCGATGGATGAGGCGGTCGAATGGCTCAAGCGCGCTCCCTTTGGCGGGGGAGTCGAGATCGAGCTCCGACCAATCATGGAACTCGAAGATTTCGGCCCAGTCCTCACGCCCGAGATCATTGAGCACGAAAAACACCTGCGCGCGCAGACCGAACAGCTTGCCAAGGGCGCGAAGAAGTAAGGAGCATACAACCCGGGTCTCGCGACATTCAAACTCTGCGGCCCATAGCCCAGGATGGCAGGAAAACGTCTTAAGGCTTGATTGCTGTGGAAACTGGCACCGTAGAGGAACAGCCGAACTACTCTTTATGACCATTGCGGCGGACAAGCTTGTCAACGGTTTCGATGAGAGCGTTGAGCTTGTATTCGGTACCAGCCTGAACTTCTCGGAGATCTCGAAAGCCGGCCTCCATACGCTCCGACAAGCCGGCCAGGCGCTCGGCCAATTGGGTTTCGGCCTGGGCCACACGGCCAACGAGATCGGTGACGGTCGCCACCGAAGACTCAAGCCTGGCGAGGCGCTCTTCGTGCCCTTTGGCCAGGGCCTGAAGTTCGGCGATGCGCTCAGCGTTCTGCTGGCCCAAAGCTTCGACCTTGGCCTGGGTGTTCAGAATGAACTCCATGGTTTTCTCGATATCCATGACGTTAATTATACCGCAGGGGTTGCGCATTTCACGAAACTCGACAAGGAGGATTGAATGAGCGGAGTAAGGCTTTTGGTGGGCACGGTCAAGGGCGCGTTCATTCTGGAATCGGACGGGACGCGCAAGCGTTGGAAAGTGAGCGGGCCCCATTTTACCGGCTGGGAAATCTATCACATGAAAGGCTCGCCGGCTGATCCCAACCGCATCTATTGTTCGCAATCGAGCGGCTGGTTCGGGCAAGTGATCCAACGCTCGAACGACGGTGGCAAGACCTGGGAGGCTCCCGGCGGCGGTGTGACCAAGTCGCCGCAGGGCATGCCGCAAGGCGAGAGCAACAGGTTCGTTTATGACACTTCTTCTGAAACCGGAAAGCCGCTCACCACGCACCAGTGGTATGACGGCACGCAGCATCCCTGGGAATTCAAGCGCGTCTGGCATCTGGAGCCGTCGTTGACTGATTCGGACACGGTCTACGCTGGGGTGGAAGACGCCGCTCTGTTCCGCACCGTTGATGGAGCCTACTCCTGGCAGGAAGTCGCGGGGCTGCGCGGCCACGGTACAGGTCCCAGATGGCAGCCCGGTGCAGGTGGCCTGTGCCTGCATACGATCATTCTCGATCCCAGCAATCCCCAGCGGATCGTCATCGCCATCTCGGCCGCCGGAGCTTTCCGCACCGACGACGGCGGCAAGACCTGGAAGCCGATCAATCGCGGCCTGAGGTCCCAGTACATCCCGGACCCGACCGCCGAAATCGGCCACTGCGTCCACCACGTTACCCAGCACGGATCTCAGCCCAACGTGCTCTTCATGCAGAAGCACTGGGACGTGATGCGCAGCGATGATGCGGGCGACACCTGGCATGAGGTCAGCGGAAACCTGCCCACCGACTTTGGTTTTGTTATCGACGTCAACGCTAATGACCCGGAGACCATCTATGTAGTTCCCATCAAGAGCGATTCCGAGCACTATCCGCTCAACGGCCAGCTGCGCGTCTATCGCAGCCGCTCGGGCGGCAACGAGTGGGAGCCGCTCACCAAAGGCTTGCCGCAGCGCAACTGCTACGTCAATGTCCTGCGCGACGCAATGAGCGTGGACAAGCTTGATCCCTGCGGCCTCTATTTTGGAACCACCGGAGGACAGGTGTACGGCTCAGCCAACGGCGGCGACAGTTGGAAACCTATCGTGCAGCATCTCCCGCGCGTGCTCTCCGTCGAGGCACAGACACTGCCATGAACAAGCTCGAGGCACGCGACCGCCGAGGCTATCAGAAGCACCCGGCTGACCCACTCGAAACTGTACGATGGGAGCGTGAGGCAGTATGGCCAACGATGCCGAAGGGAGTTAACGGCACATCGCGGAACAAGCCCGCGAATCATGCAACGAGGTCCGACATGATCCGAGTCACACTTCCCTTTCATCTTCGGACTCTGGCGCAAGTCGATGA
Source organism: Terriglobia bacterium (assembly GCA_046705285.1). Taxonomy (GTDB): domain Bacteria; phylum Acidobacteriota; class Terriglobia; order UBA7540; family UBA7540; genus SCRD01. The sequence continues at coordinate 8,730 of JBJKQK010000052.1, read as the reverse complement.
CGAGATTACACTCGACGTCGCGGGGCCGGTCACGCAGCGCTCGGTGCTGGATGCGTTGGAGGCGCGCTATCCGGTGCTGCGCGGGACCATTCGCGATCATGCGACCGGCCAGCGGCGCGCTTTTCTCAGATTTTTTGCCTGCGAGCAGGATCTCTCGCACGAATCACCGGATGCTCTCCTGCCCGAAGCCGTCGCAACCGGGAAAGAGCCCTTTTGCATCGTCGGAGCGATCGCCGGCGGCTAGACCGGCCGAGTAGCAGAACGCTGCAAACGAGTGTCCTCGACGTTCAAAGGCCTCACGCCAAGGCGCCAAGCCGCAAAGGAAATGATGGACCCAATTCTTTGCGCCTCTGCGCCTTGGCGTGAGATTACTTCTCTTTCCTCAGCTTTTCAGTATTGAACCCTGACCAGGCAGAGTCCGCTTGCGGGAGCGGTAGGTCCGGCCTTGCTGCGGTCGCGCGCTTCAAGAATCGCGCCGATATCTTCAGGCGAAAGTTTTCCACTGCCAACTTCCAGCAACGTTCCCACAATGTTGCGCACCATATGATGAAGGAATCCTGAGCCCCGAATCTCATATGTCATCAGCGACAATTCCTTCCGAATCCGAATGTGCGACTCAAGGATTTGCCGAACATTCGAGTTCTCTCGGCGGGGCTTGTCCCTGTTCGCAGCATCCGCCCCGGCAAACGAGGTAAAGTCGTGTTCTCCTTGGACCATCCGTGCCGCCTTTGCCATGCGGCCGCGATGCAAAGGATAAGGATAGTGATAAACGTAGCGTGCGAGGAAAGGCGGGCAGATGGGAGCCTGCAGAATTCGATAGCGGTACGTTTTTGATTTCGCACAATAGCGCGCGTGGAACGCAGCCTCAACCTCATCGGCTCTTCTCACCCGGATCGCAACCGGCAGCGCGTCATTGAGAGCTTTCACAAGGCTCGTGCACGGAATGGGACACGCCGTCTTGAAGTTCGCCACCTGCCCCGCCGCGTGAACGCCCGTGTCAGTTCGCCCAGACCCGGCGAGTTTCACCTTTTCGCCGGCAATTCTTGTAATGTGAGCTTCCAGAACTTCCTGGATTGTCGTCGTGTGTGGCTGGCGTTGCCATCCGTGAAAATCCGTTCCGTCGTAGGCTATAACAAGGCGAATGTTTCTCATGCTCACTCAGAGTAGGGCGACTCAGCCAAGGAACGCAACCAGACTCCCGAACCCAACGCCCAGGACGCTTGCATCGAATGGGGGTGTTTTTGGCCTTGGATCCATGATAACGGTCTTCTGCCCGCGCATCAGTCCCATATCCAACTGAAAACAAGCCCCTTGTGAAAAATGTATCAGTGGATCAATTATTTACTTGACAGTAACTCATGAAAATATTACTAATAGGTTACTACACGGTGTGCTTTGATCGAAGGGGGAGGGTGGCACGGCTTCTGTGACACTGGCGAAGCATTCCAGGTGTTCCTCCTCTCTTGACCTACGGCGCGCCATTACAGGTATACGAGATTTTGCAGGCGGTTTGGCCAGGTCGTATTAGGCGGTCAGGCCGACGAGGACCCCCTCCCGCGGCGGACGGAGCATCGATTGTTCCGTCCGCTGCACCTCGTTTCCTCCAGGCACTCTCCAGCACCCTTATCGTTGCGTCACGGCCATCGGGAAATAATCCCACTTGGGCGCATACACCACTGAAGACCACATAAAGGTCTGGCGAGAAATCCCGAGAACCTTCCTCTTGACATTCTAGGGGAACAACGTTAAGGTCTTACTGTCGATTGTCTAGGGAAGTGGGTGGCGGGCGCCTCCAGCCGGCCCGCACCAGAGCTTTTCCCGCGGATGACGGAGCCGGAGCATGGACATGAGGCGCAAGCTCCATCTTTTCAAGCGATTCCTTCGCCGCAATGCATATACTCTTGCCGGTATTCGGGCAAACCCGGCCATGAAGTCGGGATTCTCCCGGCTAAAATCGGCTGAGCCGGGATTCGATCGCTCGATCATGGGAACTGACAACCAGGCCATCCCGGTCAAAGTGGTACTCGGCCTTGCCTCGCTCAAAGTTGCTGAGATTCTCGACGGGTTCGTCATAGCGCGTTACAGGTGTGCTGGAACCGTTGCCAGTCCGCCCTGATGAATGGTAAATTGGGCGTCTAGCACAATGCCGACCACGCCTGCCGGGTTGTTCTTGCTTGACCGCAGCCAGGGTATCTGATGAAGGCAGCTGGATTAGAAAATCACCACGCGACTGCACAACAATAATCCGTTTTCTGCTCCGTCGAGTTAGGTGTTTTCTCCCACCTACATGAAACTGAACATCCAAAGCTTTCGTAATTAAATTATGGTCACTAAAAAACTAGGAACTTTATGGTAGAGGGAGAGGTTAGGACATGAGATTGAAAAAAGCTACAGGGCTTGCTGTGCCTGGGATTTTCGCCATTTCACTGCTGTTGGGGATATTACCGGCAGAGCTACATGCCCAGCAGAGCACCGCCAGGCAGTCGCCGCCCGCGAAAAGCTCGTTCAGCTACACAAACGGCACTTCCATCTTTAAAGCATACTCTTATCCCTATATTCCCCCTCCGACGCTGACAAATACGCCGCAACTGGATCAATTAATCCAGAACAATAAGCTCGAGCTCTCTCTGAATTCAGCCATTGAGCTAGCGCTCCAGAACAATCTGGATATCTCCGTGGCCCGCTATCAGCTTCCCCTCGCCCGGCTTGATATTCTCAGAACAAAAGCAGGCAGTGCCGCCCGCGGCGTCCAGGGTGCAGTGATTTCAAACGCCCTGTTCACCGGCGCGATCGGAGCCGGTGTTAGCGGTGCTGTAAGCGGAGCCGCAACGGGTGGCGGAGGCTTCACCAGCGGCGGCGTGGTCAGCACTCCTTTCCTCGGCCCCGGCGAACCAATTACGGGAGTCAGCTTCGGATGGAATAACAGTTCAACGCCATTGAATTTCGCCACCGTGCTTGGAGTTCCCGTCGAGGGCAGCCACACGGCGACATACTCGACTTTCTTCGGAAAGGGTTTCTTCACAGGAACCAGTTTCATGGCATCCGTAAGCGGCAATCGTAGCAGCACGACATCGACGACCTCCTTATTCAACCCCTCCGTTCCCACCAGTCTGACCGTCGGTCTCAACCAGCATTTGCTCAAGGGGTTTGGCCGCCGGGCCAATGCTGTGTTTATCCGCCTTGCAAACAACGACCTGCGCATTGCGAACACGGTTTTCAAGGAGCAGGTCATTACTACCGTCGCCGCAGTGCTCAACGCCTACTACACTCTCCTGGCCGATCGGGACCAGGTCCGAGTGGCGCAGTCGGCGGTGAATTACTCTGAAAAACTTGTCGAGGACGATAGGAAGCAGGTCCAGATTGGCACGCTCGCCCCCCTCGATGTGGTTCAGGCCGAGTCCGAGCTTGCCAGTGACCAGCAGACCCTGATCGTGGCCCGGACCACGTACCTGCAACAACAGGAAGTGATTAAAACGCTGATTTCCAAGCGCGTGACCCCAGAACTTGCCAGTGTTGAGATCGACGCAACCAACAATCTGCCTGAGCCCAGGCCGAATGATATTCCTCCGTTGCCGCAAGCCCTCTCGGAGGCGCTCAAGAAACGCCCTGAACTTCACCAGGATGAGTTGAATCTCCGCAACCAGGATTACACAATCCAGTCCAACCGTAACGGACTCCTGCCCACTCTTGACGCTTTCGCCACCTACCAGTCAAATGGCCTGGCGGGCGTTCCCTTTGGAGGACTTATCACCAGCGGACCTGGAGGTCTTGGAAATTCACTCTCGCAAATCTTCAGCGGCAAATATCCGAGTTACTCCGTTGGGCTCACTCTCCAAATTCCTATTCATAACCGAATCCAGCAGGCCAACGCCGCTCAGGCCGTGGTCGAACTGCATGAAATGCAAACCGGCATGCAACGAGATAAAAACACGGTCGAGCAGGATGTCCGCAATGCGGAGATCGCTGTCACACAGGCAAAGGCTCAGATTGACGCTGCCCTCAAGGCCAGGACTTATGCCCAGCAGGCCCTGAACGCTGAGATCAAGAAGTTGCGCCTGGGCGTTTCCACCACCTTGAACGTCATCCTGTTGCAGCGCGACCTGATTACGGCGGAAGGCAATCTGGCCAAGGCGCGGCAGGCCTACGCCCAGTCCCTGGTCCAATTTGATCAGGCCACAGGGACGATCCTCGATGCGCACAATATCATTCTCACTGACCCGCAGACCGGCCAGTATTCTCAACGCCCGAACATCCCCGGCACACCCATAAACACGGTTCCCCAGCCCTGAGAGCGCGCTGGAACCTGCAATCCCGGGGAGGGTCGAACCCGTTCACAGGGAAGACGAGGGGCTGGCTTGATCGCGTGGAAAGGCATTCAGACCAGGGACGCTGCAAGTGCCATCGCTGTCCCGCCTGTCTGAGGAATAAGTCTTGTTTGATCAACTGGTTGTTCTCTGTTTGGATGGATGCAGCCGGCGCTTCCGCTGTTCTCGACCATCGGAAGAACGCTGCAGGTTCCACCTTCTGCGCAGCAGAGGGAAATCTCGCAATAACTCATTATGAATTTATTTTCGCCGCACGTGAAATTTTAGTAACCAACAATCCCCTTTTAGGTGTAAATTATCAATTGTTTCAGGGGGCTAGCGCAAACTAGCCCTCTCCGATACAATTCAATGCAAAACATCGGAGGGGAATCCGGTGTGGCAGAGAGGTAAGGACACAGTGAGCCGATTCTGGTCAGCCACCATCAATCCCAAGAATCACGAAGAGTACGAAGGAGAAAAAGGAGGCCGTAACATGGTCGACAGCGATCCCACCACTGTGCTGGCTGCTTTTGAGATTCTTCTCGAAGAGATGGAGACGGAGATCGAATTCATCAACCAGTCAGGGGCAAGGGCTTTTTCGGCCCGCAATTACGAGGGTGCTCGGGCCGTCCTCGATCGCGCCGACCAGGCCACAGCCCTTCGAGAGAAGCTGGCGGAGCTTCGCTCTGAATGGGAAAAGTTGGCCCCGGCGGGCGCGCTGAATGGTACGGATGCTAAAAGGAACGGCAGTTACGATCTCAGCCGTTTGCAGCGAGGCATTCGAACTCGCGAGACAGCCTATTTCAAGCCGATACTGCAGATCCTAAGCCAGATGGGCGGTGCCGGCGAGATGAGCGATGTTCTCGAGCGCCTCCCCAAAGTCATGAAGGGAACTCTGACTCAAATTGATTATGAGCCGCTGGCTCCAGACTCAGAAGTGCCCCGCTGGTGGAATACCGCACAGTGGGCACATGCTGCCATGAGGCAGGCAGGCCTCTTGAAGGCCGACTCCCCACGCGGCGTCTGGGAGTTGACGGAGGCCGGCCATAAGCTGATCGCAGAGTTCGCCTCCTAGAACAACCCGTCGGCGTACCCGACCCTGAACAATCAACGGAACCCGTCTCCGCTCGCGCTCCCTCGGGCGGGCAGGCTCAGGGTGGAGTTGTGAAAATTTGCCGCGCTGTTTTCTGTGTGTCCTCAGCCAGATCCAGTCTCATTTCCAGTTCATAATTTTTCGCACCTGATGCCGGAAAATGCGAGATCCCGGCTCTCTGGCAGCATCGGTGTGCTAACATGATTACCCTTCACGGGGGATTATGAACCATCACAAAGGGGTACGCAGTTTTGCCAGTCCGATCATCCTGCTACCACTTGTTCTGGCCGTGACCCAGGTGGCCGGGCTATGCGCCTCGACCCGGGTCAGGATTGATTCCGGCATGATCCAGGGAAGGGCCAGCGCCGATCACAAGATCCGGATCTTTGAAGGCATTCCTTTCGCCGCCCCGCCAGTCGGCCAATTGCGCTGGCGAGCGCCGCAACCCGTCCAGCCCTGGAAGGGAGTTCGAAAAACAGTTGCCTTCGGGCCGCGCTGCATGCAGAAGAAAGTTTTCAAGGTTTTTTTAGATTTGGTCTTTCGCGACAACGGCCCCAGTGAAAATTGCCTTTACCTGAACGTATGGACGCCCGCGACATCGGCCAATGAAAACCTTCCGGTGATGTTCTGGATTTTCGGAGGTGGATTCGAGGGCGGTTCAACTTCAGAGCCTCGCCAGGATGGGGAGAACCTGGCCAGGAAGGGCGTGGTGGTGGTGAGTTGCAACTATCGCCTGGGAATTTTCGGCTTCTTCTCCTACCCTGCTCTAAACAGAGAATCGCCCCACCACACTTCCGGCGATTATGGCCTGATGGACCAGATTGCGGCCCTGCGCTGGGTTCGGGACAATATCTCCGCCTTCGGTGGCGACCCGCACAACGTCACCATTTTCGGCGAATCCGCAGGATCGCTTTCCGTCAGCGTGCTGATGGCCTCGCCCCTCGCACGGGGCCTGTTCCAGAAGGCCATTGGGGAAAGCGGAGCATTCTTCGGCGCCGGGCCCAAAATGTACGTCACCGAATCATTGGCCCAAAGCGAAAAAGCAGGCGAGAAGTTTGCAAAGTCCATCGGAGCTACGTCGCTTGCCCAATTGCGCGCCATTCCAGCACACAAACTCATGAAGGAATCGGCTAAGGAAGTGGCTGAGAACCAATTCTGGCCGAACATTGACGGCTACGTCCTTCCACAGAGCGTATATACGATTTTCTCCGAAGGCAAACAGAGCCACGTTCCCCTTCTGGCAGGCTGGAATAAGGATGAAGCCTCATTTGCGCTCTTCTCTGCAGAGAAGCCCACAGCTGAAAATCTGGTGAAAAAGATCAAAGCACGATTCGGGCCGGACGCCGGAGAGGCTCTCAAATTGTTCCCGCATGCCACTCCGGCGGAGGCACGCCGATCGACTGAAGCTCTTGCGAACGACTACTTCATCGTTTACGGAACCTGGAAGTGGCTCCAGATGCAGAACCAGACCGGCGATTCGCCCGTCTATCGCTACCTGTTCGCGCGCAAACCGCCCGAGCCCCCGGGAGTAATGACCTTGGATGGCAAGGTTCCTCTGGTAAAGCTGGGTGCTCGCCACTCGGCCGAAATCCCCTATGTGTTCGGAAATCCGGAGTGGAGGAAAGCGCCGTGCCAGCCGGTCGATTTCAAGATTTCCGACGCCATGATGTCCTACTGGACGAATTTCGCGAAGACCGGCAATCCCAACGGTCCCGGACTTCCCCGTTGGCCCCGATACGACTCCAAGGACGGCTATCAGGTAATGGTTTTGGGGCCTCACATTCATGCCCGCCCGGCTGAGCACCGAAAGCGCTTTGAGTTCCTGGATTCCTACATCGCCCGCTACCGCAAAAACTAGCTTGGATTTTTCTTTCAGAGGGAAAGAATGAAACATCAAAACGGCATTTTAGAATCATGGAAACAATGGTTCTTGTTTGCGCTTGTGCTGCTTGTTTCCCAGACCCTTACCGCGCGTGCGGCAGACCAAGTCAGGATTGCTTCCGGCGTGGTCCAGGGCACGACGGTCGCTCATTCAAATGTCCGCGCTTTCCTGGGCATTCCTTTTGCCGCGCCGCCAGTCGGCAAACTCCGCTGGCGAGCGCCGCAGCCTGTCCAGCCCTGGAAGGGAGTCCGAAAAACTGTTGCCTTCGGGCCTCGCTGCATGCAGCTAAGGGTCTATCCAGACATGGTCTTCCGCGACAACGGGCCCAGCGAGGATTGCCTCTACCTGAACGTCTGGACGCCCGCAAATTCCGCCGATGAGAACCTTCCAGTCATGCTCTGGATTTTCGGGGGCGGCTTCCAGGCCGGCTCGACATCGGAAGCTCGCCAGGATGGGGAAAACCTGGCCCGGAAGGGAGTGGTAGTGGTCAGTTGCAACTACCGCCTGGGAATTTTCGGTTTCTTCTCCTACCCTGCCCTGAACAGAGAATCGCCCCACCATGCCTCCGGCGATTATGGCCTGATGGACCAGATTGCAGCCCTGCGATGGGTCCGCAACAACATCTCCGCCTTCGGAGGCGACCCGCACAACGTGACCATCTTCGGCGAATCCGCCGGATCCTTTTCCGTCAGCGCACTGATGGCCTCGCCGCTCGCGCAAGGCTTGTTCCAGAAGGCTATTGGAGAAAGCGGAGCTATGTTTGGCGCCTGGCCTCAACTCCACGGCGCATTAGGCATGGCGCAGAGCGAAAGGGACGGCCAGAAGTTCGCCCAATCCATCGGAGTGACCTCGCTTGCTGGCCTGCGGGCCATTCCGGCCGCCAAGCTGTTGCAGGAATCGAGGAAAGGAAATTTCTGGCCGAATACTGACGGCTACGTCCTTCCACGGTCGATGGGAGCGATCTTCGCCGAAGGCAAGCAGAGCCACGTGCCGCTTCTGGCCGGTTGGAACAAGGACGAAGACGCCGGCGTCCTCTATTCAGGCAGGAAACCAACCCCGGAGAACCTGGTGAAGGAGATCAAAAAAAAGTTCGGGTCAAAGGCAGAAGAGGCTCTCAAGTTCTACCCTCATGCCACCTCGGCAGAGGCTCGCCAATCGACCGAGGCTCTTGCAAGCGAATACTCGATCGTTTACCAAACGTGGAAATGGCTCGAAATGCAAAGTAAGACCGGCGATTCGCCCGTCTATCACTACCTGTTCACGCGCACGCCGCCGGAACCTCCCGGCGCGATGTCTGGCAAGATTCCGCTCATCAAGCTGGGCGCACGCCACTCGGCCGAAATCCCCTATGTGTTCGGAGATCTGAAATGGAAGAAAGCGCCATGGCAGCCGGTCGATTTCAAGATTTCCGAAGCCATGATGTCCTACTGGACGAATTTCGCGAAGACCGG
>JBJKQK010000051.1:0-6738 GCA_046705285.1 Terriglobia bacterium | reverse complement strand
CGACTTGGTGAGCAAGCTGATGGCTTATGTCCGGCTCTACAATCGTCAGGCCCAGCCCTTTCGCTGGACGTATCGCGACCCCAGAAGGCGAATCCATGTTTCACCTATTTCGGTAACGCAACACTAGCGCATGTTCTTTCGTATGCATGTTGCCGATCAGTTAAAGAGCGGATTAACGCCATAGACCGGATCTCGATCCCTCCAGCGCTACATGCGATCAGGGAACTGCAATTGCTATTGGAGGGACCCAGCTACAAGGAAAGAGACGGGATTCTGAACATTGAACCGGGCACAGTGATGGCCACGCTTGTCCGCAGAGTAAAGAATTCCCGTACTCTGAACGTCAAACATTAGAAAGACAGGTGAATGGGAAGGCGGTTCAAGATGGGCCATTCATGGGTTCTGTCGAAGCATAGAACTCATCCCGGAGAGATATGCCTCACGGCTTATCTGGACCGTCAGCTATCGCCGAAGGCGCACGCAAGAATTGAGAATCATCTCAATTGCTGCGCGCTCTGCCGAGAAGCTCTTGCCTCGCTCGAAATGGCTTCCCGGGTGTTTGAAGACCTAATTCGAAAGTCGAATGGGACGGAAAGTCGAGTTGAAATCGGTAAGCTTTGCCAACTGGTTGGGGCTCCCTGAAAACTTACTCAAGGCCGCCAGGACGGAGGTGGAGATCTACCCAGATTCGCATAGTACTTCGAAGCTCTTGAGACGTGCCAAAGCGATTTCGTTTACAACGCAGGAATTTGTCCACGTTGTGTAATCTCGAATGTCAGGACAGACGAATGAGTTTAATAGGAAGCTTGAGAATTGCGAAGCGTTGATGGCCCTCTCCGCGTTACTCTACAACTTGGGCAGGGTTTACCACGCACCAAGAGTTGCGCAAGCGATGGAAATCCAACTAACAGATTACGTGTGAATAACTGAAGAGATGCTTGTTAGCGTCAGCAGAAAACCACATGAATGCTGGAAGGTCCAACGGAGGCTATAAATGGCAATACCCAATGCTAAGTGTCCCAACTGTCAGGAAGTGATTCCAAATGTTCTGATCGAGCCTATCGCTGTTCAGAAGCTACTCGCCGGGAGCTGGAACGGAGTTAGCTTCCTTTGCCCTAGTTGCCGGACAATCTTGGGCATCCAGCCCGATCCCATTTCTTTACGTCAGGATTTGGTGGATGGCGTCCTGAAGGCGCTTGGTAAGTTATAAAAGGCTTACGGTGTTTGGAGCTTCTGCCTTTTCGGGCGGCACTATCATGAGAACGGGATGTGCGCATTCTCGGAACCCTTGATGGTATCTGCTAGGGGCGCTGAGTCTGGTCGTCGGAGCTGACATTGCACTTCTGTTAGCGTTGCAGGCAACAATGGGATTGCACATTAAGCTGGACAACTACTTGCAGCTGGACACCCGCATGTTGGGGATGAACATGCTGACGATTGACAGGCCCTCTGGAGCGACGCACTGGCCAAGCGTGTCCTAGCTCACGCCCGCAACGGGTCGCTGCTGGCGATGACGCTCGTCTGCGCGCCGGAGCGAAATTGGGCTCTGGCACGAACATTCTTCTTTGCCGCGATTGTCGCGCCACGGTGCCACGTGTTTTTCGCCGCTATAGTTCCGGTATACGCTTATGCCGGGTTCCTCTGGTGCACGTCAAAGCCGCCGGCCGTAAAACCCGCCGGCGGTGCAAGCGCCGGGATACTGCCCAGCACGGCGACAGATAGCCGTTCAGCTTAGTCCTCCGCCCTTTTTAGGGACTGGACATCCAAGCGGAAAGCCCGGGAGTGAAACAAGGGCCTCAACGCGATGGACCCATCACCCAAACAGCTTCGCGCAATCGCGCAGTGGAGCAATCACTCAGCGAATAGGCTTTAACCTGCAAAGCGCAGAACCAACGCACACACTGACGCCTGGCACCGGCACGCGTACCCTTTCTAAACCGGTGCTTAGTGTCTCAAGTCAGCGTAATGTGTTTGAGGGGTGAGAGTTCGATTCTGGCCATCTGGACGGGTATGGGATAAATGGGCATTGTTGCAAGTGGGCACTTCGATGGTGCCCACTTGGAGGAAGGAGATGTGAAAGAATTAGCGAACGCGAGGCTCAGTCTTATCCGGATGCAGTCTTTCGATTGGCGATCGTAAGGGTTTCTACGGTGGCAGCATCATATTACCTCGCCTCAATGAGCCGCGGCATGCCGTTCCGACGTTCTTCTTCAGGCTTCCGCAGCGGTCAGCCCGGATTTCTAGCGAAGCCGAACCCACTGCTGAATGTTGTAGTCAGGCAAGCCCACAGTACTTCGCAACGACCTTTCTTCAGGCCACGTAGGCAGCGATCGTGGGGATACCTTCCTTTCGAACGATCGTGCGGGCACTTACTCCCAGACAACACTTGTTGCGAGACACACAATTGCGGCAGGCCCCCGCACGCGCCCGATAAATATGGCGCTTGATTCCCATCCGACCGGCCCGGACTCCTTGATGACGGAGCAGCTTGCCCGCCGGGCAGGAATACGTATCCGCTTCGGGATCATGGCGGAAGCTTTCCCCGCGAAACGCCGGATCGAGAGTGCGCTGTTCAAGGCGCCGCGCTATTGTTTGCGCAGCGTCCTCTATTGTACCCCCGATCAAGTCCGCGCCCATTTCTGCCGTTGCCAGGACTTCCTCCCGTGACGTCAATCCGCCGTCGACGACCACCTGTTCCGGAAGTCACCCGGTCTGACGCTTGATTTCCTCAAGCGCTGGCACCGGTTGCCCCCAATCAATCGCCGATTGGACCACGCCGGCTTCCACGACGATGCTATGCGCGGCGTCAGTGGAAATCTGCACATTATGGCTGGGCGCAACACCGCCATCACTCTGCTTCATAATCCGCGCCTCCGGATCCGTTTCGCTCACGCGTCGGACCCACTTCGACCCTGGCCTCAGGGCGGCTTGAATCCCATCCATTTCCTTCAAGGCTTGTTCCAGCTTATCCACCCTTTCACGGGCCGCTCGCTCTCGTGCGCGGACAGCACGCCGGCTGGGTTCGTCGTGCCGAGGATCGCCCATTGCCCGCACCCGCTCCCGCGCGGCCTCCAGATGAGTGCGCAAGGTGCTCTCCCCTCGAAACGAGTTGTCCCTGGTCGACGCCCTTGTTTTCATGCCGTCGTGCATCACCCGCTCAAGGGTGATCAGTCCCTCGTTGCTCAACACGCCCAAGAGTTGCGCAAACAGCTTATCGATCGCCTCCCGGTGCTGGACCCTGAAATCCGAAAGCGTATGGTGATTGATGACTTCACATCCCCTCAGCCACAGATAGGCAGGATGGTAATCACACCGCCGCTCTACCTCGCGGGCCGAACTCACGCCTTCGCTGTAAGCAAACACCCAAAGACTGATGAGCAATCGCGGATCGAAAGCAGGGCACCCTGCTTCTCCTTCGACCGATCCCACGTTGGCGGTGTAGTTCTGCAGGTCCAGTCGCCCCGTTAGTTCCCAAATGGCGCGGACCAGATGGTTAGGTTCCACCAACTTGTCTACGTCCACCGTCGGCAGCAGGAGTTGATTGCGGTCTACCGGCTTCAGGCGAACCTTGCGCTCCGTCTCGGTCGTCGCCAGCTGTGGCACCAGATCACCTTGGCGTGATCGGGCGGGTCAGGGGGGCAGAGTGAATTCGAAAATCAATCCATCATTTTCGTTTGGGTAGCCGTCATTATTGTCGCGGCCTCTGGCAGCCACGTATAGGCTTCGCGAATTGGGGCCGGAACTTCCCGGTCCATAAGCCAAGCCTGCAGGGGCCTTGAGAGCTGGTTCCGCCGCTGAAATATCAATGATTCGGACGAGCACGCCATCCGTGTTCACTTCGTAGACGGTGCTGCTGCTGTAACCGCCAACAAGATAGAGGGTTTGGGTGGAAGGGTTGTATTCGATTCCCTCCAGTTCCGTCATGCCAAAAACCGAGGTGTCGAAGTGGGTCATGACATCGTCGCCGACCGGAGGAACGCCATCAAAAACTCCATTGGCACCCGGCGACAATTTGTAAACTTCAGTATTCATGTCGTCAGCTACGAAAAGCATTTGATGCTCGCTGTCAAATGCCAGTCCCTCGGGGTCCATGCAGTTGAAATCGCTTGTCTTCAAAGAGGTGATCTTGTCGTCTGATGTGCCAATGATTCCGTCCGGTCCCAAGTCTATTTCGAATACCCGCAGTTTGTCATCGTCGGAGATGAACCAGTGGCCATTACCCTCATTAACTGCGACATCGGTGGGCTCGTTCGAGAAACCAGTTCGGGAAAGATTGGTCGTGGAGAAAGTCCCAACCAAATTGCCATCCGGAGCCATCTCGTAGAGATTAGACCCCTCGAAGATCGCCACCTCATCGACTTCGGAATCGGATACCAGGTAGTTTCCGAGACGTGGAATGAAGCGGATACCCGCCGGATCAGGACTGGGGGGCGACCACAACGAAGTGTCAATTGTCCGAACCAAGGTTGCTTTCACGGTCGGTACCCCTGTGCCAATGCCCGTCAAGGCCACGCTGTGAGGGCTGCCGGCGGCATCGTCGGTAATCGTCACGGTCCCGGTTTGGGTTCCGGTCGCCGTGGGCGCGAAGGTCACATTAATCTGGCAACTGGCTCCAGCCAAGACCGTGTTCACGCAGTTGTTGGTCTGGGTGAATTCCCCGCCTGCTGCGATGCTCGCGATCGCGAGCATCGCCATTCCGGAGTTGGTGAGGGTCACGGTCTGGGGCGTGCTGGTAGTGTTGACCTCCTGGCCGGAGAAGGTCAGGCTGGTCGGCGTGAGTGCGATGGTCGGCGCTCCTGTGCCGGTGCCCGTCAAGCCCGCCGTCTGGGAGCTACTGTTGGCGTTGTCGCTGACACTGAGCGAAGCCGTCCGACTGCCGATGGCCGTGGGCTTGAAGGTGACGCTGATCGTACAGTTGGCTCCGGCCGCCAGGGAGCTGCCGCAGGTGTTGGTCTGCGAGAAATCACCCGGGTTGGCGCCGCTGATGGAGATGCCGCTGATGCTGAGCGCAGCGGTGCCGCTGTTGCTCAGAGTGACCGTCTGCGCAGAGCTTTGCGTGTTCAGCGCCTGATTGCCGAAGCTCAGGCTGGTCGGCGACAACCCGGCCACCGCCGCCGTACCCGTGCCGCTCAGGCCGACCGTCTGGGGACTGCCGGCGGCATTGTCGCTGATCGTCACGGTGCCGGTTCTGGTTCCGGTGGCCGTGGGCTTGAAGGTAACACTGATCGTACAGTTCGCTCCTGCCGCCACCGAGCTGCCGCAGGTGTTGGTCTGGGAGAAATCGCCGCTGGCCGCAAGGCTGCTGATCGTCAGGGTCGCCGTTCCGGAGTTGGTGAGGGTCACGGTCTGGGGCGTGCTGGTGGTGTTGACCTCCTGGCCGGAGAACGTCAGGCTGGCGGGTGAGAGGCTGACGGCCGAGGCGATCCCCGTGCCGCTCAAGCTCACCGTCTGGGGGCTGCCGCTGGCATTGTCGCTGACACTGAGCGAAGCCGTCCGGCTGCCGATGGCCGTGGGAGTGAAGGCAACGCTGATCGTGCAGTTCGCTCCCGCCGCCAGGGAGGTTCCGCAGGTGTTGGTCTGCGAGAAATCACCGCCGTTGGTGCCCTCATTGGGATAACCTGATTTAGCAAATGAGTGGCTCCAGACGGGATTCGCTGTGCCCTCGCGATACAAACTGACGGTGTAGGACGAACCGTTGACGTCGATGATACCAAATGCCTGATCTTCGATAGACGTTTCTACATAATCAAAACGGTACGGTATGCCGCTGGTGTCAAACTGAACATACCCGTTGTAGGTCGTTGACCCCGAAGGTGAGGTCATGAATTGTTCAATCGGATGAGTTAAGTTGCTTATCCTAGTACTATCCAGATGGGTCCAGCCCAAATTGTGTTCATGACCATTAAAGAGGGCAGTAACGATCGGATGTTTGTTGATAACAGTTACGAACGAACTCGCAGTACTCCCGAGGCACGACGCCCTCTGCCCGGCGCAGCTGCAATGGTAAGAAACACAGTACAACGGCCCATGGAAACTTATAAAAGCGTGCACCAATTCCGGATGGTTGGTCTCGGCGTCGGTAAGCCGCTGGTCTATCCATGCTACTTCGCTGGAGGTCAGATTGTCGGACCCGCCCGGGACATCAACCATGATGAAGCGGGAATTTTTGTAATCAAAAGAATAAGTTAGATTGTCTTGCCCGCTCATAAAAGCGTAATTGCGGCCACCAATTCTGGCGACTCTGCCTGACATGGTGCCCTGCGCCTCAGGAAATGAGGTAAAGAAGGTCTGCCAGTCGCTGGGATTGCTGTGTTCGTCATCGTGGTTGCCCCGGTCAAGAAACGTCTCGCTAAACATCCCGTTGTCATTGTTACCGATCCCGTCCGGATTACCTCTCAATGCGTTCGACATGACCTGCATGCTGTCCGGACTCGTAGCTGGACTCAAAATGACACCATCGTCAGAAAAATCTCCATTAAAGATGGTGAAGGCGGGATTCAACGCAGCGATCTTATTGGAAGTAACATATACATGACCGCCTTCATCCTGGGCATCACTCCAAGATGCGAAGCGGAACGTGGCAGTGCCGGTGATGGAGATATCGCTGATGCTTAGCGCGGCGTTGCCGTTATTGGTCAAAGTGACTGTCTGGGCCGGGCTGGTGGTATTCAGGGCTTGATTGCCGAAGCTCAGGCTGGTCTGTGACAGGCTGACCGTTGGCGCTACTCCGGTACCCGT
>JBJKQK010000050.1:0-5656 GCA_046705285.1 Terriglobia bacterium | reverse complement strand
AAGGAATTGGCGCCGCTCGGCGCGAGCCATAGCACGCATGCAGGCAGAGCCCATCGCACCATAGGTCCCGGCTGCAATGGCAGTCTTCAACGCAACGGGCGTGGTTTCCGCCGGCTGCTGGCGGGTTGTAGCCTGCTGGTTTTCAACCATTCGTTGGTGGAAAACAACCACCACGCCCACGCCTGATGAAACACCCAAGCCGCCAATGAGTTGCGTTTGAGCATAGCATTTTTCGCAAGGCTCGGAGTTACGGCGTCAAGCTCCACAAATCCATCGAACAAGCCGTTCAAAACGGTCAGATACCATGGAATTACAACTTCCAGCAAATCAACCGCTTATCAAGTCTTCGTCAGCTGCTGGCGGACAGGCACTTGCGGGGTAACAGCAGCATGGCACGTGCTGGAGACAATCTTCACATCCAAAAGTTACTATTTTGCAATGACATGGCCATCTGGTCGCTTTCTCCAGACGCATCCGAAAGTCATTCAGGATCGCTCTCCTGCACGAATTTTCCTTCCGAAGTTCGCCATTGGCGCAACTTCCGGGCGGTTGCCAGGCTAGCCTGGTTGTGACCGGGGGGAAGAAGAGTGGCGCATGTAGAAAGAATGGCAACGAATTTGCTCGAAATTTGATGGAATGGAGCCAACTATGGCCGACAACGTCGAGTTACAGGCGCACGAAGGGCGGATTCGTTTTGCCGGCAGTTTGCGGAACAGCTGGAAACTTGGGTGCGCATGCGAACGTCTGTATTGATTAGGAGGATGCCAGATCGGCAATCAGGAGCACAGGTTGAGGCAGCAACGAGTCAGGTTGAGGGTTGGAGCGATCAGTTTGGGTGACTGCGGTCGCTGCCTTTGGGTGCCGAAGGGGGTGGTTATGCTCAAACGTGAACTAAGATGGTTTGTTGTTATGGTGACAGCGCTTCTGATGGTGAGTTCCAGCCTGCTGATGGCTAGCCCGCAAGATTCACAAAACGCGCCGGATGACAGCGCCATTACCACGGCCATTCAAGCAAAACTCTTCCAGGATCCTTCTCTCAAGACACAGGATATCCAAGTATCCACCAACCAGGGAGTTGTGAGGCTCACAGGCTCAGTCGATACCCCGCAACAACAGGCGGCCGTAGACCGAATTGCCAGCATGGAGCCGGGCGTAGTTAAGGTGATTGACAGCCTCAGCGTCGGCCAATCGCAGCCTTCATCAGGCGCCAACGTGGAATATTCCCCGCCGGAGTCTGCATCGACGCCCGCGGAGCCATCGGATCAATACCATCCATTCGGCAACGGTGACTCGCAGCCGCAACAGCAACAAGTACCTTCAAGCCTGGTACTGCCCGCCGGGACCCTGGTTTCAGTGCGAGTGTCGCAGGCCCTCTCAAGCGATCACAATCAGGTTGGAGATGGCTTTGCTGCCGTGCTCGAGCAGCCGGTTGTGGTTGGCGGATGGGTTGTAGCACGCCGCGGCCAGACTGTACAAGGCCGCGTTTCCGTGGCCAGAAAAGGCGGGCGCGTCAAGGGAACATCTGAGCTTGGCCTGGACCTCACCGAGTTGACCCTGGTGAACGGCAACCAGGTCCCCATTCATACCAGGCTGCTGGACGCTTCGGCCGGTCCCTCAAAGGGACGTGATGTTGAAACAGTCGGAACAACGACGGGCGTCGGCGCTGTAATTGGAGCAATTGCAGGGGAAGGCGAAGGCGCCGGAATCGGTGCGGGAATCGGTGCGGCTGCCGGAATTGCAGGAGTGCTGCTCACTCGCGGACGGCCCACGGTGATTCCACCTGAAACCATGCTGACCTTCCGGCTGGAATCTTCAGCTAACATCTCCACTATCCCTGGCCAGGCGGCTTTCCGACCGGTCACTCAGCAGGACTACGCTCAGAATACGCTTCAGCAACGACCGAACCGCATGTACGTTGGGCCCCAACCGTATTACGGCGCGCCGCCGGGCTATTGGGGTTACTATGGCTACCCCGGATATTATTATCCGTACTGGTGGGGATGGGGTCCGGGCTGGCGAGCCTGGGGACCCGGCTTTTACGGAGTCTACAGGTTTCATGACAGGGACGGGTTCCGCAGGGGCCGGGAGTGGCGCGGCGACCGCGGAGGACGAAGACACTAAGGAAGATTCGAGGCCTGGTCGCCCACTAGGCCAGGCGATTCATGCCGGCGGCTGGATCCCAAAAGGATCGCCACCACAGAGGTCTTCTCGCTATAGCTTACCTAGCATGCCGATGGGCGACTCTTTGAGGTCGCCCATTCGGCACCCACCAATGTCAGGCTTTCCTACCTGACGGAAAAACGCCCCTGCAAGCGGATGTCGCGCGACGATGCTCCCACCATTACCCTGTAGACGCCCGGCATGATTGCCCACCCACGTTCTTGAGTATTCCAATAGGAGAGCGCATGCGCAGGGACAACCATCTGGACGCGGCGGGTCTGGCCAGGTTTGAGGCTCACCTTTTCAAAGCCCTTCAACTGCTCAGGCGGTTCCGGCACGGCGGACGTTGACGGAAAGCCGAGATAGAGTTCGGCCACTTCCGCGCCCGAACGGCGGCCGGTGTTGGTGATTTCGAGATCCACCGCAACATCTCCTGTCCCGTCTGCAGAAAGGTTGTCGGGAGTGACCTTCAGGTCCTTATAGGCAAACGTGGTGTAAGAGAGGCCGTAGCCAAAGGGGAAAAGCGGCTTGATATCGTTCTCCTGGTAATGCCGGTAGCCGACGAAGATCCCTTCCGAATAGCGCACCACACCGTTCAGGCCCGGGTACTGCTGGGGCGTATTGGCAGGCAGATCAGCCAATCGCCGCGGAAACGTCAACGGCAGCCTGCCGGAGGGATCAACGTCACCGAACAATACCGCGGCCACGGCATCGCCGTCTTCTTCACCGGGGTACCACGCTTCAAGGATGGCCGGCACTTTTTCGACCCAGGGCATCAACTCCGCTGAGCCGCTCTTGAGCACCACTACGGTGTGCGGATTGGCGGCCGCCACGGCCTCGACCAACTGGTTCTGATTGCCAGCGAGCGTGATCGGATGATCGCGTCCTTCGGTTTCATGGTCGCCCACCATGACGATGGCCACGTCGGCCGATTTGGCCAGCATAGCAGCTTGCGAAACGTTGCTTCCGTCAGAAAACGTCACTTTCACCCTGGAACCCGCGCGGTCTTTGATGCCTTTGACCGGGTCGACCGTGTACAGCGGAATCACATGCGAGCTTCCACCGCCGCCGGTCATGGCCTTGACGGCATAGGGACCGATCACAGCAATCGAATGCAGCCTGTCGGCATCGAGCGGCAGCAGGTGGCCTTCGTTCTTCAGCAGAACCATTCCCTGTTCGGCGATGCGGCGCGAAATGGCTCCGTCTTTCTTTGCAGGGATAGGCTTGGGCGTCGGCGGATGGTCGAAGACACCAAGCTGCATCATGGTGCGATAGCGCCGCACCAGCATGTCGTCGATCACCGACATCGGAACCTGGCCGGACTTCACCGCCTGCTCAAGCGGCGCGGCGAAATATCGGCCGGTCGGCATTTCGAGATCCAGCCCGGCCAGCGCTGAGGGCACGGTGCTGTGCGTGGCTCCGAAATCCGACGTGACAAAGCCCGGGAAGTGCCATTTCCCGAAAAGGGTCTGCTTCATCAGGTAATCGTTCTGGCAGTTGTACTCGCCGTTGACCTTGGGATAGGCACACATCACGGCGCCCGTGTGGGCTTCGAGGACAGAGGCCTTGAACGCAGGCAGATAGATTTCATGCAGCGCTCGCTCGCCCACCATCTCATCCACCCGGAAGCGGTCGGATTCCTGGTTGTTGGCGTCGTAGTGCTTCACATCCGCAATAATGTGCTGGCTCTGGATGCCCTCGATTTCCGCCACGGCCATGCGGCTGACCAGGTAAGGGTCCTCACCAAAGGCTTCAAACGTGCGGCCGTTCTGGGGGACGCGCGCAATGTTGACGTCCGGACCCTCGACCAGTCCGTTGCTCAGGTCGCGCGACTCCGCCCCGACAATGACACCATAGAGATGCGCCAGGCTGGTGTTCCAGGTGGCGGCCAGAGAAATCGGAGCCGGCAGCGCCGTGGCAGGCTGCTGCGGCAGGGGGTCGCCCGGCCCGGCACCGGCAGGGCCGTTAGTGACAACCAGCGCCGGGATGTGCAGGCGCGGCACCGGGGCGACATATCGGTGATGGATCGGTGTATGGATGCCGTGCAGTTCATCGATCTTCTCCTCCAAAGTCATCTTGCTGACAATCTCCTTCGCGCGCGTATTGGCGTCCTGAGCGCGGGCGGAGGGGTTTGCAATGGCAAGCACCGCGGCAGGTATGCAGACCCAAAGAACTGATGACAGCTTCATGAATACGATCCTCCTTGAGGAGTTAAGGCGTCAGAAGAACTCTGATGTGATGAAAAACCTTCTGGCTTGAAAATTGCCACTGGGCAGTATGCCACCATCAATGCAGGATTGACAGCCTGAACAACGGGACAGAGGACTGGCAGATAAATCAGCGATAGCAATTAAGGTGCCAGGAAATCGCTTCAGCCACTGCGAAACATGCACCCGAAAAAATCTTTTCGATGGGCGATCAGAGTGCTGCCGCCGGTTCCGGACCCTCGGTGGGGAGCGCGTTCAAGCGTCTCGGCCGTGCGAACGTGACCGCGCACGCCCCCAAGGCCACGGCCGTGCCGATCGCACCAAACAACACCGTGGACCCTGGATAAATCTGTTGCAGCCAGCCGGTCAGAAACGGTCCAAGGATTGCCCCCAGACGTCCGACCCCGAGCATCATGCCAACGGCAGTCCCTCGCACTTCCGTTGCGTAGGAAGCCGCCACGAAGTTGTTCAGAATGTTCATGCCCCCGAGGATGCAAAATCCGCCGGCCGCTACAAGGATGATGTTGAGGGCGTCGAGATTGACCAAAGCGAGCGCCATCACCGAGAGAGCTCCCCCCAGCCACCAGAAAAAGAGGAACGTACGTTCCCTGCCCGTCCGCTCAGCCAGCAGGCCGCAGAGCAACGAACCCGCGAATCCCATCATCTGGATCAAGGCGCCGAACCCGAAGCTTATCGCGAAAGTTTCCCCCCGCTGGATCATGACCGTAGGAATCCAGCTCGTCAGCCCAAATATACTGAACAGAATGAAGAAGGCCGAGACCCAGGTCGCCAGGGTGGTGTGACGGTAGCGGCCTGACATGAGCAACATCACCGATGCGGCGCGGTCGCCTGGCTCCGGAAGCACAAACCGCGCGTCAGGGTCTGCATAGGCAGCAGCGCGAGCCGGGTTCAGGCGGCTGAGGACAGCGGGGATGTTGTGTAGCCGGCCTTTCAAGGCCGCAAACTGCAGAGACTCCGGAAGCACAGCATGGCAGACAACGGCCAGCACAATCGAGAAAGAGGCCGCATAATAAAGCGCCTGCCATCCGAGCGACGGCGTCAGAAAGACTCCAACCCCGGACGCCACAACGCCTCCCATGGCCCAACCGAGAGCCCAGCCCCAGGTGGTGAAAGTGTGGGCGGTGCGGCGGGGCGCGAACTCAGTCAGGTAGGTGACGCCAATGGGCAGCAGCGCGCCGAGGCCGGTGCCGGTCAATACGCGTAAGGCGCAAAACGTCCAGAAAGAGTGCGCGAAGACGGCGGTGGCGAGGCTGAAAACGGTTGAGATC
>JBJKQK010000049.1:0-20638 GCA_046705285.1 Terriglobia bacterium | reverse complement strand
GCCGAAGCCTGTGGCTACGAGTCCGAGTGGAAGGGATCGGTCTTGGCGTCGCTGGTTCCGGGTTCGGGGCTGGGAATATCGAGGTTTACCACGATGGGTTCCTGGCCGCTGCGGACGATGACGGCTTCGACGGGCTGATCAGGACGGGCGTTCATTTCCTGGTGGGGAACAAATGGCGGGACGTAAATGAAGTCGCCGGGATCGGCTTCAACAACATATTCCAGATGGTCACCCCAGCGGAAACGCGCCCTGCCGCGCACGATGTAGATGGCGGTCTCGAGTTCGCCGTGATGATGAGCGCCGGTGCGCGCGGCCGGCTGCACAACCACAGTTCCTGCCCACAGCCTGCTGGCTCCTGTCCGCGCGTGGGTGATGGCTGCGGCGCGCGACATGCCGGACGTTTGCGGCGTGTTCGGATCAAGCTCACCGGCACGCACAATGCGGATGCCGTGCTCCTTCCAGTCCGTCATGCGTCAGCTTTCTTTTGAGGATGCCCGATGGATGGCCAGCACAAAATACTGTGCGTGATTGTCGCCTGCATTGCGAACGCCGTGCTCGTCGTTGGACGCGATAAGGGCCACCGAGCCGGGTCCGGCCTTTGACTTCTTGCCGTTGATTATGAACTCCAGCGTTCCCTGGCGGATCATAAACATCTCTTCATGGCGGTGGTGGTGAGGCGGGTGCGGCATGTTGCCGGGCGCCAAGTCCGATTCGTGCATCTCGATGCGGCAATCTTCATGCGTGAGACCTTCGAGGACCGGGCGCGAGGTGTTGGTCTTGCCATGATGGACCGGCAGATCCTGAAACGTGTAAACCATTGATGTCAGATAATGCTTTCCCGCCGCCAGCGCGCTGGAGGCCATCAAGGCCGGCAGCGCCGCAAGAAAAGCTCGTCGTGGATTGTCCATTGCTTGACTCCTGGAACTCAGCGATTCTTAGCTTCCGCGGATGAAGAGTCCTGATCCTTTTGTTTCACCAGAAACCGATAGACGGCTGCAACGGCCTCGGATTCAAGTTCCGGAGCGTGGTAGCGCACTTGTTGGAATGGGACCAGCACGCTCTGGATTTGAGACAGACTCATACCTTTCTTCAGCCTCAGTTGCACCTGGCCGGAAAGCCACCCGAGAAATTGCTGAAAACCCAGCACGCTGGCCTTTCCGCCCGGCTGGCCGTGCCCGGGAACGTAAACATCGACGTCCCACGCCTGCACCTTTTTCAGGGTCGCGATCCAGTGGTCGATGTTCGCAGAACCAATCCGGGGGATGTACTCGTTTTCAAACACATTGCCCAGAAAGAGAACCTTTGACGCGGGCAGATAGACCGCAGCATCGCCCGGAGTAATGTTGTCGCCAAGGTCGATCAGCTTGATCTGCTGGCCGCCGACTTGCAGCGTGGTTTCCTTGTCGAAAGTCTGGGTGGGAGGAGTTGGATGGACGCCGCGCATGCTGACCGCAAACCGCCAGTCGTCTTGAAGGCGCTCCGGAAATTCATTGTAATACTGGCGCATCTCCATGGCCGCTTCCGGGGTGGAAAGGATGATCGGCCTGAAATCCACAAACGCCTCGTTGCCCAGCATCATGTCAGGGGAAGCACTGGTGTCGATGACATAACGGATGGGCTGGTTGGTGCGCTTGCGAATCTCATAAAGCACCGCTCGGGCATTAAAGGGTGAATTGGTTGTATTGACAACCACGACGCCGTCATGTGTGATAATAAAGCCTGCGTTTCCAGCGCGGTTGAACTGCGGATCCCCTTGCTGGTCAAGGATATCATCCGCAACCCAGACAAAAACATTGGGCTTGATTTCGCTGATGTGATAATAACTGCTGTCCGACGATGAGAAGCCTGTCCGCGGCGCAGCAAGCAGAAGAAAAAGGACGAGGGTGGAAAACAGAGATGCAATAAATGCCTTGTGAGGAAAAGAGTTTCTCCAAGATGAGCTATCAGGTTTGAACGGCAGAGAGTCCCCGCTCCGTCTGTCTCGATGGGACCGCAAGCGAGCCAAGTCTTGCAACTGCATTTCAAATGTCCACGTAAACCTGGGCGCGCCAGCCATCTACAGTTTGCTGCAAGCTGAGTTGATGATAAGTAATAGCTTTAACCATCAAGTTGGCTTGATGCCGCGCCTGGTCGAATTTTTCTCCAAAGGCTATGCCAGAAACTGCATGATCGTCAAGAGATTCAACTTTGAAATCACGGAACAGCCAACGCTCGGCGTCATGCTGGTAGAGAATTTCACTGAGCCAGTTTACCAGAAGATCAGAGCGGTCCGCTCCCCGAACCTCAATTCGAACTCTGTCGTTGCTCTTGACGGTGGCCGGATCCGCAATCAGATGCGCGAGTGCCCGGGCGGCATTTTCAAATACTTCTTCAAGCGTGGAGCCGAAAGCTTCAAATCCCACATCGGCTGTGTGCTCGAGGATATGAAAAAGAGGCATGGCACCTTGGGCGGAAAAATAATGGGCACGGTCGATCGCGCCGCCGGATTATGCTCACTCAGCGGCTGTCCGTCCGCTCCAAGTTTTCATCATAGCGAACACTCGCATCGTTGGGTAGTGAAGAAGAGGTGCGAGTCTGGCGCGGCGCACCTGAAATCCCAGTAGCAGGGTCAGCGGCGGCAGAAGGCGCGCAGCGCCGCAACCGCCTGGCTGATCACATTCGTCAAAGGAGTTTTCTGCGATGCACGACAATTTTCTATGGCTCGCCCTGCCTGTCGTTGTTTTGGCCGTTCTGGGAATCCTCATCTATTTCTCAAGGGCGCGCCGAACCCTGCTGCGGCTGAGAATTGACCTCGAAAAGACCTGGGCCGGCATTGACGCCTTGCTGAAACAGCGGCACGACGAACTGCCCAAACTCCTTGGGACCTGCAGGGGCTACATGCCGCACGATCATCAGGCATTCGAACCCATCGGACAGGCCAGGGCCGATTACCTGAAGGCCCGTACAGTACAGGAAAAGGCAGTGGCAAACATTGCCATGGCAGGCGCCATCGCGGGACTTTTCGAAATTGCCGGAAACTTTTCTGGACTGAAATCAAACAGCAATTTCGTGAAACTCAGAAAACAGAATACTGAGCTTGAACGAAATATCAGGGAACAACAGGCACTCTTCAATGAACTTGTCAGCACCTACAACAGGCGCCTGCGCCGTTTTCCGGATTCGTTAGTGGCCCGTAAGGCCCACCTGGAGCCGCGAGAAAGAATTCCTAATCCAGAGACGGACGATGAAGCGTGAGGGACGTCGCTTCGTCTCGGGTTCTTACGGCATCGCCACATCGGCTGAATAAGCAACCGGAGAGCAAGCCCATCGTCAGTTATGCCATCAGACTTTTTAGCCAATTATTGCGAAAATGCCCTGAAAACACCAAGCCCGCCTTACTGAAAAAAGGCGGGCTTGGACGCCTGAACTCAAGGCGATTAAGTTCAGTTACTTCCCTTTCTTTGCCTTTGGTTTCGCTTTCTTCTTGGCGGCCATAAACCTCCTTCTCTCACGGGATCAAAAGCCGGCACCGGGTCCACATCTTGTAGCCCAATGCTTCCCTGACCACGATATATAGTGCCTAACTCTACGCTTGTCAAGCTAAATGTCGCCACAGAGTCAAAAATCACCACAGACGAGACCCACTGCGAGGAAGGTCTTCGTTTTCCACTGTATTCGAAGCACCTCTTTGGCACAGGGCTCACAATGCTGTGAACTTCTATTTTCAAGTGATTGATTTTCCGGTCTTGTGATATTGTGTGGCTACTATGAAAAAGCATGACAGCTATTCACGACGTTCTTTTCTGGGTTTTCTGGCTGCGGCGCCTCTTGGTGCAGCGACGGTGGCCGCCGCTGCCACTCGACACATTCCGGTAGGGCTTGAGCTCTATTCGGTCCGCGAAGATCTGCAGAAGGATCTCGCGGGAACTGTCAGGCAAGTTGCCGAGATGGGATACAAGTGTGTGGAATTCTACGCGCCTTACTACCAGTGGACGCCGAAGGAAGCCAGGAAAGTTCGCCACGAATTGGACAACCTGGGCATACGTTGTTACTCCACGCACAACGACAGGAAGTCATTCACACCGGAAGGCATTGGCAAGGCGATGGAACTGAATCACATTCTTGGGACACGTTTTATTGTTATGGCCTCGCCTGGTCCGGTGCCCACCATCGACGGTTGGAAACAAGTCGCAGAGCTGCTGAATAAGGCAAACCATACGATGATGGCCCATGGCTTCCACGCCGGCTACCATAATGATGATCACGAATGGCAATTACTGGATGGCAGGAAACCTATCGACGTTATTGCCGGCGAGACAGACAAAAGTGTCATTCTTCAGCTCGATACAGGCAACTGCCTTGCTTCCGGCGGCGACCCGGTCGCCTATATCAGGAATCATCCCGGGCGCATTCGAGCGATGCATGTGAAAGACTGGTCTCCTCAGAAAAAATATGATGTGCTGATTGGCCAGGGAATTGCTAATTGGAAAGGGATTTTTACCGCGGCCCAGACGGTGGGCGGCATTGAGTATTACCTGGTCGAACAGGAAGGTTTAAGCGGACACACGGAAATGCAAACGGCAAGGCTGTCTCTTGCAGCGTTCCGAAAAGTTTACGCGAAAGTGTGGGGCTAAAGGGTGGCTGGCAGACCGTTGCTGAACCTTTGGCGAAATTCGATTAGGATGAGCGTGAGCGGAGTCAGCCATATCCGTTTGGGGCAAACACTGGGATAACCTGCCTGTGCTTGGTTGCACAAAGGTTTTCCACTTTCCGATATCAAAGCATCTCATAGGCGCCTTTCAAGAAGGCTCCCGGAGCAATGTGCCACAAATCACGGCTCTGGGCGGCCACAGGCGGTGAATATGACTTCTAACGCGAACAACCGTCCTCCACTTTTTTCGGCCGGGAACACGCTGCCCTTCGTTCTGGTCACAGCATTGTTCTTTCTCTGGGCCATTCCCAACAACCTGAATGACATCCTCATCAAGCAGTTTATGACCTCGTTTCAGATCACGCGTTTTCAGGCGGGGCTGGTACAGTCAGCTTTCTACTTGGGATATTTCTGCCTGGCCATGCCGGCAGCCTTGCTGATGCGGCGTTTCGGATACAAGGCAGGGCTGGTCACGGGACTGTTTCTCTTCGGCTCAGGGGCCTTTCTCTTTTGGCCCGCAGCCATCGCCAGGAGTTATGGATTTTTCCTGTTTGCTCTGTTCGTGATTGCGAGCGGACTGTCATTCCTGGAAACTGGGTCGAACACATTCATCGCCGTTCTGGGCGACCCGCGGACCTCCGAACAACGGTTGAACCTCTCGCAGTCTTTCAACCCGCTGGGATCGATTACAGGAGCCCTGGCGGGTACAGTTTTCATCTTTTCGGGAATTGAACTGAATCACCAGCAGGTCGACGTGCTCAAAGCACAAGGGAAACTCGGAGTCTATTTGCAGAGCGAAACGCTGAGAGTGGTGCGCCCGTACGTAGTTCTTGGCATTGTCGTGTGGGTGATGGCTTTTCTGATCTTCCGAACGAAATTTCCCCACATTAGAGAAGAAGCCCAAACGAAGGATGCTCGTGACAGGGGCAAGCTCGGCGATCTGCTGCACTATCCACATTTCCTGCAGGGTGTGTCGGCGCAGTTCTTCTACGTTGGCGCGCAGGTTGGAACCTGGAGCTTCCTGATCCAGTACATCCAGGACTACACGCACGAACCTGAAAAAACTGCCGGTTACCTCCTGACCGGAAGCCTGGTGGCCTTTGCCGTAGGAAGGTTTGTGGCGACCTACCTGATGAGGTTTTTCCGACCCAGCAAATTGATGGGCGTTTTTGGGATTGTCAATATGGTACTGGTGGCGGTCGGGATTCTGTTTCCCGGCTGGGTCGGAGTGGCAGCTGTCTTCCTGACCAGTTTCTTTATGTCCTTGATGTTTCCCACCATCTATGCGCTGGGCATCAAAGGGCTGGGGCCGAACACTAAGCTCGGCGGCTCTTTCATCATTATGGCAATTGTTGGAGGCGCCATTGCTCCGCCGGTCATGGGGCTCCTATATGGCGTCTGGCACAGCATGGCCGTCGCCATGATTGTTCCGCTGATGTGCTACGCCGTGGTCACCCACTACGCTTATTACGGCTCCAGGATGAGGGCTCTCCGCGCCGAACCGGCTCCCATTTCAGCGCCGGCGAGGCTCTGACGATTACGCGGATAACCGTACGCGCCGTGCCGAAACGTCATCATGAAAGTACAAACCATCACTTGTGAGCGCGACTCGCTGTAAGTGACAATATTCGCGGTCAGAAGTCAGAAGAAGCGTCCAGGGATTTGACTGGTGCCTGAGGATCAAGGTTGGCGCGAAAGCGCGATATCCATGTATCTGCGTAATCTTGCACACGGTATGAGTGCTTCACGAATAAGCATTGAGCACGGTACCAGCGCCGGGGTACTCTGTCGGCTTGCAAGGTAATCAACTTACGATCAGATAATCCAAAGGAGCAATCATGGACAAATTCCCGCAATTTGATTTGACCGGGCAAGTGGCTCTGGTGACAGGCGCGGCGCGTGGTCTGGGGCGCGCCATATCGCTGGCCATGGCGAATGCCGGCGCGGATGTAGCTCTCGGCCTGCGGGACCGGAACACCGGCCACGGTCTGGCGCGTGAAATTGAAGCCATGGGCCGCCGCGCTCTGCCGCTTCAGATGGATATGGCGCACATGGATCAGATTTCCCGCTCTGTCGAGGATGCCGCCGCACATTTTGGAAAGCTCGACATCCTTGTCAATAACGCTGGAGTGGCTCCGGGCAATCGGGCCGAAGACGTGACGGAAAGAGACTTCGATTACACACTCACCGTGAATATGAAAGGCACGTTCTTCGCCAGCCAGGCAGCGGGACGCGTGATGATCCGGCAAAAGCGGGGGCGCATCATCAACATGAGTTCGCAGGCAGGTTTTGTGGCGCTGCCTACTGAGTCCGTCTATTGCACCACCAAGGCCGCCATTGCGCACCTTACCAAGTGCCTTGCCGTCGAGTGGGGCAAGCACAACATTACGGTGAACGCCGTCGCTCCTACGTTTATTTCTACTCCCGGGACTGAGATCGCACTGTCAAACTCCGCATTTCGCGCCGATACGATTGAGCGGATCGCAGCACTGCACCGGATCGGCATGCCAATGGAAGTGGCCGGCGCCGTCGTCTTTCTGGCATCGCCCGCCGCTTCACTGATTACGGGGCACACGATCCTCATCGATGGGGGGTGGACTGCACGGTAGTAACAGGAGCCAAAGGCGCTCGGCCTTTGACCGCAATTGCACAGTGGCGTTTCAATGGGGCTCCAGAGGCACCTATTCATTTTTCCACAATGCCGGGCCGATGATAGCGTTCGAACAGAACGAAGAATCGCCCCGGAGCTTGTTTTGCCGGGTTCCGACCGTTTTTCTTTTCCTTGATACGCATTGAGTGATACTCTATGCTGCACTGTCCGGAGGGGAGGAAATTATGCATCGAAGAGCATTCATAAAAAGTACTCTGGCGGGTCTCAGCGGCGCGTTGCTGCTGGATGTGTCCTGCGTCTCAGCGGACCACCGAGCGAAGCCGGATCCGAGACTGAAAGGAGCCTTCCGCAGACCCCAGAGAAACGGATGGACATTCGTGCATCTGGAAGGAACGCCCGGGCAGATCGGCTACCAGCACGGCTACCTGCTGGCCGACAAAATCGAAGATGCATCCAAAGTTATCATCCTTGAGCAGACACACGGCAGCAAGCACGACTGGAATTTTTTTCGCGACGCAGCAAAGAACATGATGTGGCCAAAGATTGAGGCGGAATATCGCGAAGAGTTACAAGGGATCACTGACGGGTTGCAGGCCCGCGGCAGCAAACTCGATCTCTGGGACGTCGTGTCTTTGAACGCTGCCATGGAATGGGGATACTACGTAAAGCAATATGACAAAGCCCATGAGACAGAAAAGACTGCGGAACTCGTCCTGCCCGAGCACTGCAGCGCCTTTGTCGCTACCGGCAGTTATACCAGGGACGGCAGGATCGTCATCGCCCACAATTGCTGGACAGAATATCTGGACGGCGAGCGATGGACCATCATCTTCGACATTGTCCCCTCGCACGGCTACCGCATCCTGATGGATGGCTTTCCCGGCTTTATCCACAGTGGGGATGATTTCGGCGTGAACTCCGCGGGAATCGCGATCACCGAGACCACGATCTCGGGCTTCTCGGGATATGATACCTCTGGCATCCCGGAATTCGTGCGCGCCCGAAAAGGCATGCAGTATTCCAATTCGATCGATGATTACGTGCGCATCATGAAAACGGGAAACAACGGCGGTTACGCCAACAACTGGCTGATCGCAGATCGCAAGACCAACGAAGTGGCGGATTTGGAACTGGGACTGAAAAATGTGAACGTGTGGCGAACCAAGGACGGCTGCTTTGTGGGGTCGAATTTTCCAATCGACCCCAAGTTGATCAGCGAGGAAACCAACTTCAATGTGCACGACATGAGCGCCAGCGCCAATGCCAGGCACGTCCGCTGGAACCAGCTGATGGCTGCGAACAAGACCAAGATTGACATTGCACTAGCCCAGAAATTCCTTGCCGACCATTACGACACCTACGAGAAAAAGACAGACCCCGATGAACGCACGCTGTGCGGGCACATCGACCTTTCGCCGCGGGGGATGGGAGGCTGGATGCCGCCTTACGGCCCCGCCGGTGCCGTGCAAAACAAAGCTGCCGATGCGACGATGGTTGAAAAGATGGCCCTGACCGCCTCAGCAGGTCATTGCTGCGGAATCGACTTCAACGCCGCCGAGCACCTGAAGAACCATCCGCAGTTCGACTGGCAGTTGCCGCTGCTCCATGACATGGACTCCGAACCTTGGACAATATTCACCATTGCTACATAGTCTGCTGTGCTTCTTGATGACCAATCCGAAAAAGGTGTTTCGCCCCAGGAAGTGAAAGGCCCATACAGGGCAGCAGTTGCCCTGCTCCACGATCACTTGCCCTTGAACAAAAAAATTAGATCGATAACCAGGATGATGACGATGGAAAGCTCAAGGACGAAAGCACGCGCGTGCTCAAACTGGTCAACCATGAACTGGTAGAGTTCGCCTGCCGTCCGAAGTTTCTCATCCACCAGATGCCGGTAATCAGGAACGCCGACCTTCGCGGCGGCAATGCGATAAAGCCGGGCGTAAAACATATCGCTCAGAAATTTGATCGCGTTGTCCGTCCTCTCCGCCAGTTCCATCACGTCCAGCCGGATCATATCCAAACGTTGAGCTTCACGGGCCAGCCGCCACCTGGCTACTGGACCGTTGTGGTGCTCAAGGGATCGATAGACTGTATCCAGGACACGAGTCAGCAAATTATCGTAGTGACGAAATTCGAGCAGTTGCGTGTTGGCATACTCAAGAAGCTGCATGGTGGGAACAGCGCCTTCTGCGGTGTCGTATACCAGTGCCGCCGTCCAGCCCACCACGAGCAAATCGGAAGGATAATATGAAGTGCTTGACTGCAGGATTTGCTGTTGTTCCGCATCGGAAAGAACACTCGACTCTCCACGGATGATCTGGGCGATCTCTGATCCGTGACCGGTGAGCAGCCCGTCGGCTGTCTCGGGCCTTCCATTTGCGTCCCGGGCCTCGCGCAGTTCAATGATGTAATAATCTTCTGTCAACAGGCTGTCATAAGGCTTTATGAGGGCGGGCGCGACTCGCTGCAGGCAGCGCCGCGTAATTTCCATCGCTCGCTCCTCGATTTTGGCGGCGGCAATCCACTTACTGGACAAACTGACCAAGGCCTCCCAATTGCAGGAGAACGGTAACTCTATTTCCAGGCTGGTGACGCCGTAATCGTAGTATTTGGTTCGTGCTTGCAGGCGCTCCCCTGTTTCGAGTTCAATAGGATCGAGGAGTTCAACAACAGGGGGCAGTTCGAACCGGACATACTCAGGCGTAGGATGAGCAAAACTGGGCAACCGCTCAGCACGTCGCACCTGCAGAATCGAGTTCACCCGTTCCAGGTTGATGGAGTCGGCAACATCATACAAGAGCAGGATTCGAAATGTTCCCTGAAGGGCCATTCCCATCCTCGCCCCCCTCAGAATGCCAGCGGACAACAAGTGGGCCAAGTGCAGCAGAGAGAAGCCAGATCTCACGTGCTGTGTCTGGTTGCAAGTGCCTCAAAAGTCAGCCCTGTCGTTTCCCTTGCAGCACCGTGGTCTGGAAGACCGCAACGTAAACGTGGCAATCCCCGCGCACACAGACAAGACCCTGATGCAGCGAGGCCGAAGTGGCGTCACAGACGGCAAATGCAAATCAGAGAAGACAGAATGAAAAACCTTGGGCTTCTTCGAGCTACTGGCCAGGACCGCGATACTGAACGCTCTTCTTGATGGCCTGGTCGGCCTCTTCTACGGTGAGCATCGGTGTTGTGCTGGTACGGGCAAGGCCTGTGGAGCACGCAGACAGCCCAACGGCCATCAGACTGCCGGCATCGGGCGCATCGATAATCATCACCGCGTCATAATCTCCGAAGGTGAAGTACATGGCCTCGAGTTTTGCCCCAACGCTGGCCATCGCCTTCTCAACGGCCGCTTTCCGCCCCGAAGCTTTGTCTTTAATAACTCCCTTGAAGCCTTCCGCCGAATAGGTTGCGTGGACAAGGTACTTTGGCATAGTGCCCTCCGGTTTGCGAAAGATTCTACCTGGTTTCTCCAAGTTTAGCAGAGTTCAAGGCGTTAGGCAGAGAAACGCGATGTCATCTCGCGCTCCATAGACGCCACGCACCGTACGACTCTTTGCTGAATCTGATTCAGTGTAAAGGTAAGCTCAAATTTCCGGCGGTGCGTCCGAGAGGTTGATAGCTGCAACCCGGCCGCGGCATTGCGGCCCGCGAACCTGCAGTTTCTCCATTCAGCACCTTGTCAAAAAATGTGCGTATGCACAAAGATGTTTCTCGGATCCCTTTGGCGCCGTTCACAGGCCCAAGGTACCCCATCATTCTCATCCCAGGGCTGTAGAGAACCGCCAGGTCAGTGAAATTAAAGTCCTGGGTCCCCGCTATATGAGTTTCCCAACAGTTAGAAGATTCCTTGCAGGCATCCAGCATTTGCTGCTTCATGAGAGTCTGGTACTGGCGGAATCTTTTGACCGAGACGCTCGCCAGTGTCCTCTGGAGCCACGGTGGGCGCAGCGTCCAGTCACTCAGGACAAACAGGAAGGGTTGTTTGATTCCGTTGTCCAGCACACCGCCAAAAAGACTTCCATCGATGTCGACGGCTGCCTTGCAGCGGGGATCGATCGAGCACGCTTCGGCGGAGGCGGCGCCGCCGAAGGATTGGCCCAACAGCCCCACCCTCGCGAGGTCGAGGCGTCGGTAGAACCGGCTCTTTGGGTTTGAATTCATCTGCGCAAGCCTGTCGATTGAAAAACGGATGTCCGCTGCCCAGACCTTCACTATACGATTTCCAGCCGACTGCATGGCTTCCCTTGAACCACGCGGGAATGAAGCAGCAGCAAGGCGGTTGGCAACTCGGCCATCCGGGAAGCGAACTACCGGAGCAGCGTATGTGTTGGTGATCCCCAGGACTGCATAGCCATGACTCGCGATATCTTCAATCAATGAGGTGTAGTCGCTGGGCAGATTGCCAAAACCCGTTGAAAAAACCAGAACAGGATACGCCGACTGCCCTTTCGCCAAAGGCGCACCAGAAACCGCATGGACGCGGACCCTACTCGGCATCGTCACGGGGCGCCAAGGCAGTTTGGATGCCCAGGCAGCAGGAATATATTCGGCAGGCTTCGAATCCGGCGAGGCTGCGGCAGGGTACCATAACCACACCATCAGTTCGCGATGTTTTCCAATTGCTGTCGAGTAGGGGTCCTCGCGTTTCATGTCCTTCCAGTCAAAAATCATTCGGCCGACCGCATAGGAACCTGTCGGCTGGGGCAAAACCACTTCCCGGTGATCTCCGAAGTGAACCACGGCGCCGAAAATACCGATGATAACCAGGAGAAGCAGAATGACTACCAGAATAGAAATCGAGACCGTCCTCAGAATTCTAATTCCGGTTGTCACGGGTTTGTTGGCAAGAAATTCAGGTTGTTGAGGCAAAAGTTCATCCAGTCAAAGTGGAATCTTGTTTTTTTCGAAACAGTGTGGACGTCGCGATCAGGCAAGCCAGGGATTTGCCGCGAGTTGCCGGGTCTGGATACGTCAGTTACGCCTGTACCCGTAAAACCAGCGCGCGGTGGTTGAGCCACGATTCCATACACTATGGCGGCTGCCCGCCGGAATAAAAACCTCGTCCCCCGGTTCGAGGGTAGCGCGCGCACCTTCAACGTCAAACTCAACCCTGCCCTCTTTCACAACGACGCGCTCGTCCGTCTGGTGCACAAAATTGAGCCACTTCTGGCCAGGCGGGTCTACCCAAAGATCGCAGGTAAACCCATCTTGAGCCCAGCATTCGGCGACAGTGTTCTGGTCAATCGCCTTATCCTTCGGCCACCGGCAGATGCTCAAATCAGGCACAGTCAGATTTCCCCCTGGCCCGTCTATTATAACGGAGGTGCACGCCACAGCGCCCGGCGGCAGTTAACGTTTGCGATAGCAGGCTCCCGGTACGGTACGCGATATCATCGGCTCCCCCGGGGCGTTCCGAACCGGCCAGTGCCCTATGGAGTCACGACGTCTGGCAAAGTCGGGCAGGCCCCCGTGATGCGTTGGTGTGAGCTTATTCATCCCTAACAGTTCGGGACGACTGTTTCTTCCCGTTTTCTTCCTGCTCGTTCATAATTTAACTTTGGGTATATTGAAAAAGCATCGGAGGCAAATGCAAAACCAAATTGAGTTACCTTCCGCGGTGATTTTCGACATGGACGGCGTGCTGGTGAACAGCAATCCTTTTCATCTTGCAAAGTGGATCGATTTCCTGGACCGCCGCCAGATCAGCTATAAAGAGGACGAACTGCCCGAACTGATTCTCGGAAAGCGCAACGACACGGCCTTCCGCTATTTTCTCGGGTCTGACCTGTCCCGCGAGGAGAGTAAACGGCTCAGCGAAGAGATCGAAGAAACCTTTCGCCGGGTCTTCAAGCCTCATGCCAAGCCGCTGCCGGGACTCGACACGCTCATCAGGGAGTGCCACCAAGCCGGTGTTCCGATGGCGGTGGCTTCTTCGGCCATGAGAACAAATATTGAATTCGTCGTGGATGCCCTTGGTTACAGGAAGTACTTCCGCTCGATTGTGAGCGGGGATGAGGTAACACACGCCAAGCCTGACCCCGAAATTTATCTGAAGACTGCGGTGCATCTGGGTATCGAGCCGGCAGACGCGGTGGCCTTTGAAGATTCCTATGTGGGCATCGGGGCTGTCAAGAATGCCGGGATGAAGTGTGTTGCCATCGCCTCAACCTTTCCTATTGAGAGGCTCGAGCCACTGGCCGATTTGGCCGTCCCAGGTTTTGAGAACATCAGCCTGCAAAAACTGCGCGCACTCTTCGTAGCCGCAGGCGAGTCGTCACAGGTAACACGCTGAGCCAGCCAGCTTCAGCGGCGCAGCACTACCAAATGGCTGACGGCGAAGCCCAGGGCAGTTCCAGCAAAAACATCCGAGGGGAAATGGTCCTGAAGCGTGATACGTGAAAAACCTATGTGCGAGGCTCGCCAGCCCATACGCGACCCAGGGCACCCAGCGGTACCGCCGGTAGCGATCTGCAAATATCGTCGCGATTGAAAAGGCGGCAATCGTATGGCCTGACGGAAGCCCACCGTTACCTACGTAAGAAGGACCCTTGTGCCTCATGAAAAATGAATCAGTGAAATCTCCGTTCAGAACGATTTCCTTCGGTGGCACACGCTGTGCCACGTCCCGGATGACCAGCACCAGGATTTCCGAGTCGAAGACAGATTCGGCCGAGGACTGCACCGTCTTCTGCATGTATGAATCGTGACGCCTGAGGCCCAGGGCGTAAACCGACGCAGGGAATAATGCCATACCTCAGATGGCGTTGCGACTGCTCATTACGTCGTTGAGCGTGTTGAAAGTCCGGGTGCGGCGGAAGTAGGGATCATCATGGGGATCGAGAGCAATCAGCCCCGCTGTAGCGCCTACCACCCCAAGCGTCGGCAGCCAGTGTTTACCCGCTGCAATCGTTTTCGGAAACATCCAGATGCGCTTCTGATCGCGCAGGATATTGCTGCCGAACAACTTCCATGAAACGTCTGTGGAAGCGCGGGCGACCTTAGTCGATTCATCAGCCGGCCTCGGAACCTGCCGGTCTTGAGCGCAGGCGGAGCAGGCTCCAGCCGTCTGCAAAAAAGAATCAGCAGGCAGGAGACGGTCGGAATCTGCGAGCGTGGTTTGCCGGCCTGGTCAATAAGTGGCCCGGCCTCCGGAGATGTCATAGCACTGACCGGTAGTAAAGGAAGATTCACGCGAAGCAAGAAAATGCACAAGCGCGGCAATCTCTTCGATCCTGCCGGTGCGCCCCATAGGAATCTTGCTGATCATGTAATCCACAGTTGTTTTTGAGATCGTGTCCAGAATTTTGGTGTGCACAACAGCGGGCGAAATACTGTTGGCTGTGATATCGCCTTTGCCGGCAACTTCCTTGGCCAGCGCTTTGGTCAGGCAGATCACTGCCGCTTTTGTTGCCGAATAGGGAATCAAGGTAGGGTTGCCTTCCTTGCCGGCAATGGAGGCAACGTTCACGATGCGCCCATATCGCCGTTCCAGCATCTCGCCAATCACCGCCTTGCACGTTAAGAAAACTCCTTTCAAATTCACGGCGTAAACCCGGTCGAGATCCGTTTCATTGAGTTCCGTGAGCGGCAAAGTTCTGCCGGCGATACCAGCGTTATTCACAAGGATATCAATCGGTCCGAGCTGCCGGCGAACTTCGCCAATGGCTTTTTCGACCGACGACGATGCGCCGACATCGCATTCAACGCCCGCGCCGCCAATCGATTGGGCCACAGAACGGGCGAGATCTTCTTTCACGTCCAGCACGGCAACACGGGCGCCGGCAGCAGCAAACCGGCGAGCGATACCTTCGCCAATACCTTGTCCTCCGCCCGTAACGATGGCAACCTGGTCTTTCAAGCTGAAGAATTCCTTTGCACTCATATCCAGTCAGTCCTCTTCTCCACAGGTTTGATCGACATCAGTGAGAAACATGATTTTCTGAGGCCATCCTACTCAATAATCTCGAATCGCTTGAGTCCTTCTTCGTCGATTGTCAAGCCAAGCCCTGGCAGTTCTTCATTAAGTTCGATATAACCGTCCACTGGCATCGGCTCGCCTTTGAAAATATACCAGAAGAGTTCATTGCCCACTTCCACATCTACGGGCGGGAAGAACTCGGCCATCGGAGAGTTGTAACTGGCCATTACCACGTGGAAATTGTGCATCTGGCCAGCGTGGGGGATGACCGGAACTTCGTATGCCTCTGCCATTGCCTGTATTTTCCGCGCCTGGGTAATGCCGCCCACCCGGTTAGTGTCAAACTGGATGTAGTCAATGGCCTTGGCCTCAAGAAGCTGGCGGAAGCCGTAAAGAGTGAACTCGTGCTCGCCACCGGAGATCGGGACCACGTTCAATGCTTTCAGCGCGGCGTAGCCGGCAATATCATCAGGAATCACGGGTTCTTCTATCCAGCGTAAATTGTATCCGGCGGTCAGGGGAATCATTCGCCGGGCATAATCAAGCGTCCACCCCATGTAGGCATCCGCCATCAGATCGATTTCATCCCCAATAACTTCCCGGGTAGTACGCAGCAGTTCGAGGTTCCTCTGCATTCCCGCAGCTCCATCAACGGGGCCCCATCCAAACCGCAGCTTCATCGCCCGATAGCCCTGGTCTTTGTATTGTTTTGCTTCCCGGGCCAGATCTTCAAGCGGCTGGCTGTAAAGACGGCTGGCATAAACCGGTATTTTGGGCTTCGTTTTCCCTCCCAACAGGCGGAAGACCGGCTGCTTGAGGATCTTGCCCAATAAGTCCCATAGCGCGATGTCAACCGCGCTGATGGCAACCATGCCAACCCCCTTCCGTCCAAACGCCATGGTGCGGCGATACATGTGCTGCCAAAGAAATTCACTATCAAAAGGATTGGCTCCAATCAGAATCGGTTTTAGATACAAATCGATCAGCGATTTTGTCACGCGAGGAGCCAGAGCCGCCTCGCCGATCCCGACATGGCCACTGTCACTAAACACTTCTACAATCAGCCAGCCGTGAAACCGGAATGAGCCCATCGGATCTGTGGGAAGATCGAGGATGTCCATAGGATTCGTGCAAAAGTGTGGCTGCGGAGAAACCGTCTCTCCCCTCCATTCAACAACTCGAGTGCGAATTTCAGTAATCTTCACGATGAATGATTCCTTTCCGCGGCAAGTCAGAAGTCGCTGGCTCTCCTTGCTCGACACAAGAGGGTAAAACTTGATTTGCTGCTCGATGTCCTAGTTTACGACGGCTAAGCTTGATCAAGTTAATGATTTTTGGGCATTGCCCGCCAATCGTGGCAGACATGGCCGTAATAGAACAATGATCAGGGGATCATTCGGAAAGATAGGTGATTGCCGCAGGCTTGCAGGAAATGCGGTGCTGGCGTGAAAGGGCGCAGTCGAGCGATAATAGGGGGTTTTCGGCTTATTTTCACAGGGGTCACGGCAGATCTCACTGAAATGGAGGTCACCGGCATGAAGAGTCGGCGGATTGACGCAGTCTTACTGAGGAATCGCGGGTGCACACGGCAATTCTAGGCGCAGGGATCAGCGGGCTTAGCGCCGCTTACGCCCTTCAGGAAATCTCCACATGCAGCTGTAGCCTTTACGAGCAGGCGCCCGCCGTTGGTGGTCTGTGCCGGACACAAAAGGTGGAGGGGTATCAATTCGATACGGTTTCTCACGTATTGCACTTTCGATCCGAGCAGACAAAGAATCTGGTGCAACAGATCGTAGGGGCAAAGCTCATCCGCAAGGAACGTAGTGCATGGATCTATTTTCAGCGCCGGTACGTGCCCTACCCTTTTCAGGCGCACTTGAACGCCCTGCCTGCGGCTGCCCAGGCGGATTGCCTGAGCGGATATCTCAAGGCGTGGGTGAAGCGCAAAATAGCGGGACCGCACGAGCCGGAAAACTTTGGGGAATGGGTGGATCAATATTTCGGTGAAGGCATCGCACGGCACTTCATGCGGCCTTATAACCAGAAGCTGTGGGGTGCAGCTCCGGAGCAGTTAAGCCTGGACTGGATCCGGCCTTTTGTGCCACGGACCGAATTACGCCAGGTTATCAGTAATGTGGTTTCGAGGAAAAATCATCATCAGGCAGGTTACAATCCCTGGTTCTTCTACCCGGCACAGGGCGGAATCCAGACCGTGTGTGAGGCCTTTCGCACTCGACTGAAGGCCGTGCATCTCGAGCAGGAAGCGGTAGAAGTTGACGTCAGACACCGGACTATTCAGTTCCGCGATGGCAGCCGCCAAAGTTATGATCGGCTGATTTCGACCATACCGCTTCCGAACCTGATCAAGCGGCTGAGAGACGTTCCCGAGGACTTAAAGAAGGAAGTCGGAGGGCTCCGCTGGACTTCGCTGCTCAACCTGACATACTGCCTCAGTCGGCCGGTCCCCAGGCCCTTCCATTGGGCTTACTTCCCGGAAGGGGAGTTTCCGTTTTTCCGGCTGGTCTTTCCCTCCAATATCTCCCAGGAACTGGCTCCGCAAGGTGGTGGGCTGATTGCGGCAGAGATTTCGAATCCCCCGCCAGGACGGGAGAAAGACCTGGAACGCCAAGTTCTATCACACTTGCTGAAGCTTGGTTGGATCGGACAAGCCGCGGATGTGGTGTTTGTGATGCGAAACTATTTCCCTTACGCCTATCCAGTCCATGATCTTGAGCGGGCCCGTCGGGTCAGCCGCCTGATGGACTTCCTACGGTCGAATCAGGTGTGGTCGATCGGCCGCTTCGGAGCCTGGCGGTATTCGAGCATCGACGATGCCATCACAGAAGCCTTCCGCGTTGCTTCTGCAGTCGCTGCGCAAGGCTCTTGAAACGAATCAAGGAGGAAACGCTATTCGAATCATCCCAGTTGCAAAAGTTTCGCTCGGCCCGCGCGAAATCCGCGCTGTCGAGAAAGTTCTAAAAAGTGGAAACATCAGAGCCGGGCGGGTCACTGAAGACTTTGAGGCATCCTTCGCGGCTGCGGTCGGGACTCGTCATGCCATCACCGTCAGTTCAGGAACTGCGGCGCTCTATCTTGCCAGCCGCGCCATCCTGCGCCCCGGCGACGAGGTCATCGTGCCGGACTTTACGTTCGTCGCCACGGCGGCAATGGTGGCTGCAGTAGGTGCCGAACCGGTGTTTGCCGATGTTAATCCCATCTCCTTCACGCTTGATCCTGCCGATGTTGAGCGCCGCCTTACTCCTCGGACTCGCGCCCTGGTTCCGGTCCATCTCTATGGGCAGCCCGCGGACGTCGCGGGGCTCACACGCATAGCTCGACGGCACAAGCTGCGGATCATATGGGATGCCGCCCAGGCTCATGGAGCACAGTTCCGTGGACGCGATGTCGGGTCGTTCCCTGAAGCGGTGTGCTATTCCTTCTATCCGACAAAAAACATGACGACGGGCGAAGGTGGAATGATTACAACCTCTAGTGATTCCCTGGCGGCTGAACTTCGCCTGCTGCGGTCTCACGGTGAAGAAAGCCGTTACCGGCATGTCCGGCTCGGATTCAACTTCCGCACCACGGACATCGCTTCCGCTATCGGGCGTGTGCAGTTGGCCAGACTCCCAAAGGCAATTCGTGCGCGCCGAAGAAACGCAGAAATTCTCATGGAGGGGCTCAGCAATATTCCTGGACTTGAAATACCCCGGCCGTTGCCCGGCACCATCCATGCCTTCAGTCTCTTCACGATCTGCGTGGATTCCGAAGGAGCCGGAATGTCCAGAGATGAGCTTGCCGAGGCGCTGAAAAATCGGGGCATCCAGTCGGCAATTCACTATCCGCTCCCGTGTCATCGCCAGCCGATTTTTCGCGGTTACGGAGAGGATCGAGATTTTCCTGTCTCAACTCGGCTTGCAAGAATCGTCCTTTCTCTGCCGGTCCATCCAGCCCTGAAAGATGCGGATCTTCGCCGAATCACTCGCTCAGTGCGTGAAATCCTGAAAGTGGGTAGAGACTAACGGCGCGACTTTTTCGTTGTGGTACGACGGCTGCTCCGGGCTGCTTTGGCAGCCTCATCAGCCTTGCGGCAAACTTCGTCGTTGAAACGGTCAACGGCCTCCAGCAAAGGAGCGCCGCCGAATTCCCTGGCAGCATGAATGATGGATGCCATGTCTTTGGGCAGGCAACGCCCACGGTAGCCCCGCTCGGCAGTGACGATGGTGTGGGACCTTCCGATGCGCTCGTCTGCAAGCCAGATTTCTCGCAACTCGTTGTAGTCCACCCCAAATCCTTTCGCTAAATCGTAGAACTGGTTTATGAAAGCCACCTTTGTCGCCAGGAAGGCGTTCTCCATATACTTGCAGAGTTCGGCGGTCCTGGCATTAGTAATGTAATAGCGAGGGAGCGGTCCAAGAAACTGCTGATACGCCTGGACCACCAATTCACATGCCGACCTTTCTCCCCCTACGATAATAAACCCATGGCTCTCGATTCCTTTCAAGGGATGCCAGACAGTTTCACCCACGTATTCAGGACTGAAGCAGATCGTCTTGCCTGTCTCCTCCACAAGCCGGTCCACTGTTCCGGGCGGCACAGTGGATTTTACGCACATTACAGGCGTTAACCAGGACACCACCTCTTCGACCGCCGACAAGTCGCAACTTCCATCCGGTCCTTCCGGGGTCGGGACAGCAACAAAAACCAGGTCGCATTGCTGCAGCGCAGCGCGCCGCTTGGAACTGTTCATCCCTTTGATGAATTTATCGTAAATGACCAGATCCGAATTTCCGGGGTCGTACCGAAGGACCTGTGCTAAGGCCCTTCCAACAACTCCGTAACCGATAATTCCCAATTTCATTTTCGTCACCATTTGCTCCAGACCACTCCACACACGCAACTGAACCGTCTGTATTTGAACGGGAGGCGCGATTCAAGAAGAACATGGCAGCCTAGCACAAGTCCAAAGAAGAGGTATTTTGCTCCTGCCAGCCGCTAAATGCAACATCACCGCCGACCGGTTTCAGGAGCACGATGTTAACTGCCACTATTCCAGTGAGAAGTTCCTTTCGACCCGGTGAGGGTGTTGCGAGACTGCCTAAATCCGACCCACCGGCCAACCGCCTTGCAACTTCAACGATCAAATGAGACTCGCCTGCTTCCGGGCGAACGTGCCCTTTGAAGTATTCTATAACCCGCTTCAATAAAAGCAAAGCGGGCGACAGCCGTTTCTGGCCATCGCCCGCCTTCTTTCTGTGAACTTTTCCTCCGTTTGCCGGCTCTCGGCTACGGGCAGGTATAACCGCTTGGTGGTGTGTACGGACTCGGCGTCATCGTCGGATACAGATTGTCGATCGCGCATCCCGCCGCATTGGCCGCTGCTCCCGCCGCGTTCGCCGCCGCCGTCGCATTGTTTGCCGCCGTCGTCGCGTTGTTCGCCGCCGTCTTCGCACCATTCGCCCGCGACAGCCCAATGCCCGCC
>JBJKQK010000048.1:0-3223 GCA_046705285.1 Terriglobia bacterium | reverse complement strand
TGCTCCGCCGATGATCGGCGCTACCCAAAAGAGCCAAAGCTGATGAATGGCCCACCCGCCCACGAAGATCGCCGGTCCTGTGCTCCGCGCCGGGTTTACCGAGGTGTTTGTCACGGGAATGCTGACGAGATGAACAAGCGTCAGCCCCAAGCCAATGGCGAGGCCCGCAAACCCGGACGCGGCCAGCTTGTCGGTGGCTCCCAGGATGATGAACACGAACAAAAACGTCATCACGACTTCACAAACGAGACAGGCATGAAGCGCGTAGCCACCCGGTGAATGCGCTCCGTAGCCGTTCGAGGCAAATCCACCACTGACACTAAAGGAAGGAATTCCAGAAGCAATCTCGTAAAGCACCGCACTTGCAATGATGGCGCCCACAACCTGCGCGATGATGTAGGGTATGACTTCACGCCAGGGGAAACGCCCACCCGTCGCTAATCCGAACGTGACTGCAGGGTTGATATGAGCGCCCGATATGTGTCCGATCGTATAGCACATAGTGAGCTGCGCCAAACCGAACGCGAGCGCAACTCCCACAAAACCGATCCCAAGCTTTGGAAATGCTGCCGCCAGAACCGCGGCACCACAGCCTCCCAGAACCAAAGTGAACGTACCTAGGCATTCTGCACCTAACCGTTTCGTTAGTGGCACGGAAGTTTCTCCTCTCCTCCGATGACGAGCTTTTTGGAACGGATTGCACGCAAACTATACTCCCGCGTTACTCGCCAGTCAACATGAGGTGTGCCGGGACGGGTAAAGACTCTTTTCTGTAGCGGCGGTGTGCCCACCGCCCGACTTCTGTCCTCTATTCGTTAGGGTCGTCTGCAATTCGCAAAAAGCCCACGACACGACCCCGCTGCCGTGAATTCACCCGCTATTTGTCCTGTGAGCACTGTGGGTGACCGCATTCGCAAGCGATCTCCACGTCTTCGCTGCCTGCATCGCGACATGCATCTCCGCAGTATTTTTGTCCTTCGCGTACATCGCAACGGCATGGAATATGAGCGCATGTTTTCGTCTTTGGGTCTGCCATGATTAATTTCCTCCAGGCCGAGTCATCGAACTCGACTTCATGATTTAGATAAGTTTTCGGTGCCACCCTGGCACCTCGGGAGCTATGGCTCCCGTAATCACGCGTGTTTGATAAATTGGAGGCCAACGCCAATCACGTTTCCGATTGATCGCGAGTTCGCCCTCCACATCAAAAGCACACAGTCAGAATATCGCTGACAGAGGTTAACTGCCAGTTGCGAAGGGTTGCGCGCGTTTAGCACATTACCCTGCAGTCCTTCTTTTATATTCGAAAACAGCAGAGTTCTAGAACAGCTCAGCGCTTTAGGCCTATGACGGCCATCAGGTTTCTCAAACGTGATCAGACAAGCGGATCGGCACGACAACCTTGGATTTCAAGACATCGATCAACACTGCAGACCTTAGCGCAGGCTGCGCAATCCACTGCCGAGTTTGTGGAACGGGCGGGTTCTGCAAAACAGTCCAGCAAAAAGAAAGACTCGAACGCCGTTGCAGATTTGCGAGTTAGAAGCTTCCGCCAGCAGCGGGCTGGACCCGACGGCAAGCTGCACACCTACGAGATGGACATCCGGGTGCTATCCCTCTTGCCCATTCCCGTCCTGCAGATTAAGAATGCGGAACTTGACTTCGCCGTCCGAATGCGGGAGATCCGGCCAACGGGCAAACCCAATACTCGGTTGGCGCGCACGGCTGGCGGCAAAGGAAACTCCGAAACAGAGTCTGCAACTGGCCGAGGCGAGGATCTCCAAAACTTCCTCACTGTGCCGCGTGTGGAAATGAAAGCGGAGCTAGACCGCACGTAAGGCGACGCACCTGGGCACCGCGAACCGAGACCCAGATCCAGGCTAAGGTGAATATTGATTAAGCGGACATTCCCGCCAGCATTAGAAAGCTGCTGAATTTGATGGACCGGAGTGTCACGTCCTTGCCCTGAAGGATGAGAAGCGTATGTCTGCGATGGTTGCAGAGGGCGTCGAGCAACGAAAGCCCGGCCCGCAGTTGCATTTGGAGGCGGTCGGGCGTATGTTACCGATGGGATTGAGGTCCATAATAGAAATCCCTGTTAAAGTTGTGGCCTTTTTATTGCCCGCCGCGGTTCGATTCACCCGGACCGCCTCACGGAAGGCGGAAACGGTATCGCGATAGCTCTCGTCCATTCCATTGATAGGAGGAGCACACTCATGAGACGTGCATTCAGTTTCAAGGCATTTTTCGGTGGTTTGATTCTTTCCGTTATTTTGATTGCCGGCGCCGCGATTCATCTGGGAGCGAATCCTGCCGCCCGACCCGCCCCTGCGAGCGTCGTGGGCCCCTCCGGTTATCACCTGCTGAAGACGGTTCCAGTTCCGGGCCACAGCTTTTGGGACTACCTGACGTTCGAGCAGGGCACGAACCGTCTTTTTATTACCCACGGGAACCACGTGGTCGTGGTCAACGTGGCCACCGCCAAGATCATTGGCACAATCGGCGGCATGACAGCGATTCACGGCGTGGTCCTGGCACCGGAATTCAATCGCGGATTAGTCACCGACGGAGGCGCGGCCAAGCTCCGGGTCTTCAATTTGAAGA
Source organism: Terriglobia bacterium (assembly GCA_046705285.1). GTDB lineage: Bacteria > Acidobacteriota > Terriglobia > UBA7540 > UBA7540 > SCRD01. The sequence continues at coordinate 619 of JBJKQK010000048.1, read as the reverse complement.
CTCTGAAGGAGATTGGCTCGGCGCCCACCGATCCTGACTGCGACGGCGACGTTTACGATCCCTACTCGAAGCGCGTCTTCACCTTCAACGGCCGTTCCCATACATCGACGGTGGTTGACGCGAAGACGGGGAAAGTGGTTGGCCACATCGAGCTTGGCGGCGACCCTGAGTTTCCCGTCACTGACGGCCGCGGCCAAGTCTACGACAACATCACGTCGACCAGCCAGATTGTCGAAATCAACTCGCGCACCATGAAGATCACCCACCGCTGGTCGCTCGCCCCGGGCCAGCATCCCAGCGGGCTTGCCATCGACGCGAAGCACCACATCCTCTTTTCCGGGTGCCACAACGGGCTTATGGTCATCATGGACGCCGACACCGGCAAAGTGATCACCACTGAGCCTATCGGCCAGGGCGTCGACGCGGTGCGCTTCGATCCCGGCACTGGCTACGCTTTCGCATCGAATGGCCGGAGCGCGGACTTGACGGTGATTCACGAGGATTCGCCCACAAAGTTTCACGTCGTCGAAAACGTCAAGACGGAACCCGGCGCGCGAACCATGGCGCTGGATCTCGCGAATCATGAGGTTTTCCTGGACACCGGGAAGTTCGAGCGGAT
>JBJKQK010000047.1:0-42639 GCA_046705285.1 Terriglobia bacterium | reverse complement strand
GCTTCCAGGCCGGAGCCAGTGGGCATGGCAACGTCGAGCAGGAGGATATCAGGCCTGAGTTGCCGTGCCAGCCTGAGCCCCTCGGTGGCATCGGCAGCCTCACCGATCACTCGATAGCCCGGTTCGGCATTCATGATTCTGTACAAGCCGTCGCGGAAAATCGGATGATCGTCCACAATCAACAGCCGAACTTCACCTGGATGGTTCTGCATGCTTGGAAGTCTCTAATCGATCAGCGAAAAGCGAGGAGCCTGGCCCGCAGGAATCTGAAGGGGTTTACGGGAACACCATGGATTCGAACTTCGTAATGGAGGTGTGGGCCCGTCGATCTTCCGGTTGAGCCGATGGCACCGATGATTTCGCCCTGTGTGACGTCCTCGCCAACCACCACGAATATTCTGCTGAGATGCGCGTAGCGGGTTGTGATTCCATCTCCGTGATCGATCAGGATGCTTCTTCCATAGCCTGCGTCGGGTTCAGCCTGGATGACCAGACCATCGCCGGTTGCAACGACGTCCGTACCAATCGGATCGGCAATGTCGACGCCGGGATGAAAGGCCGGCTCGCCGCTGAATGGGTCCATCCGCTCACCGAACCCGGCGGTTATCCTTCCCCGCACTGGCCATATCGATGGAATTGCTCTGGGATCATCAAGCATGCCCGGAAACGCGCCCGGCCCGAGCTGGCCGGCCTTACTATCCAGGCTCACGGTCTTCATTGCACTTGGAGCATACAACGAGGCGTTATAGTCTGTTCCAGTAATGTCACCAGATTGGCGGGCCAGGCTAAGCAGGTCCGGTGCGACTCGCTGATGCCGCCCATTTCCGAACCCATAGGTTACCGCAACCTCGGCGGCGAGTGTCTGAAGAGATTTCAGCTTGATGTTGGCTCGGCTGACTTTATTCTCCAGTAGATGAAACTGTTGATCTAAAGCTTCGCGCTCGCTTCGCACCGTGTTATAGTTCGACACTTTGACGAGCATCCGTGCGTAACTGGTTGCTAGTCCTGCCACCATGAAAAGCCCCACGACGCTAAGGCCAAGGACCAAGGGGACAACATAGAGAGGAAGCTGGACCTTGTGGATTTTCCCGTGTGTCGCGGGCGTAATAAGGAGTGTGTAGAACTTCCTGTTCATTTACCTTAGTTCCTACATGCCTTCAATTCCTGGGGCACCATGACCGGATCGTCGTTCCGTACACCAGCCTACAGCGCGATTACCTTATAGCTAATTACTAGCCCGGTCAACGAACGGAAGTTCTAGAACTCTTGGCTATCCATGGCGTCTTATATTCACCCAAACGGGGCAAGCGACATCAGCGGCAGCATCGCTGCAGGCCTGCACAGTTGGCACATTGGCGTCATGAGACCGTGCTTGAGCCACGGGTGATATTGGCCTCTGCATCAACCTCCGAGCCGCTTGGTAAGAGGCCCCTGCCGCCAGCAACCTGACAAGTGGAATGCGGCGAACTTTGTGTGTGGGAACCCCAATGAGCCAGCCGCAAAGTGAGAGCTCAGAGTTTCGTGCGTCCAATAGGAATATGATGTCCACTGACGCACGCCCTACCCTGCCTCAAGCAATCCGGGTAGAATGACATGTGATGCTCCATGAAATACTTCCAGTCGGCATGCTTGAATGCAACTGTTCGGTCGTGGGCGATGACGAAACGAAGGAAGCGATTGTCATCGATCCTGGAGATGAGATCGAGCGGGTGCAGCAGATTCTCAAGCGGCAAGACCTGAAGGTTAAATACATTGTTGCGACGCATGCGCACATTGACCATGTGGGCGGGCTGAAGAAGCTTCACGAACTGACCGGCGCTCCGGTGCTGATGCATGAGGATGATCTTCCGCTCTATCAGAATCTGGCGGAGCAGGCCGCGTGGCTGGGGATGGATGCACCGGGCATGGTGGAAGTGGACCAGTTCTTGAAAGAAGGCGATAAGCTGCGCTGGGGTTCACTGGCGGTCGAGGTTCTCCACACGCCGGGTCATTCGCCCGGCAGCCTGTCGCTCCATCTTCCCGGCGACGACGCGCGCATCTTTGCCGGTGACACGCTATTCCAGGGCAGCATCGGTCGCTCGGACCTGTGGGGCGGCTCACATCAGCAATTGCTCCGCTCCATTTACGAGAAGCTCCTGCCCTTCCCGGACGAAACCCCCGTCTTCCCCGGCCACGGACTCAGCACCACCATCGGCCGCGAACGTGAATCGAATCCCTTCCTGCAGGATCTCTAATCCTCACCGTTCACGATGCAACTCAGGCTTTGCGAGAGGACGCGACCTCAGCCGCGCTGAAAAAGGACATGCCCGTTTTTCGAGAGCGTTTGTGCCCGTGAAACATCCCGAGCAATTCGAATCCATGAAATCCAGTGACGAAAAGCGGCGACATACACGTTGCCCTTTCGGCACGAGCCAGCTCACGCCCCATCTCTCCGGAAACATTGCCTGCGGCATTCTCGAGGGTGGTCCGGTTACCTCACCAGTGGAAGGATGGCTTTGAATTCCGGAGTGCCGCTCTTGCCCAGCAGTTCGTAGACCATCATTTCTGTCGAACTGATGACGGCGCCGGCGCGTTCCATGCGGTTGAGCCCCACTTCCCAGTTTTCCCGCGTTCGTGATGACGTGGCGTCCCGCGAAACGTGCACCGCAAAGCCGGCGTTCAAAGCACCAAGAACAGTCTGGGCAACGCACACATGCGATTCGACTCCCGCCACCAGCAGCGTTGTCCGGCCGGGCGCCACCTTCTTGAGGTGCCCCGGAAACGTCTCGCTGCCAAAACAACCGAAGCTCGTCTTGTCAAACGGAGTGACGCCAGAAGCGGCGCAAGCGACTTCCGAAACAAGGGGGCCAAGCCCTTGCGCATATTGCGTGGTCAGAACTGTGGGGATTGAGAGAATCTGACTGAGACGAAGCAGGAGGACACAGTTTTTTGTCACCCGATCGGCCTCGAAGATGGCCGGCATCAGCTTTGTCTGCGGATCAATGACGACAAGAGCTGAAGTCTCCCGATCGAGCATGCGGGAAGCTGCGTTGCGGGGATCGGCCACCTTTTCTGCTCCTTCGTTGCTGCCAAACATGAGTTCGGGCTCATTATAGCAGAGGCAAAACGATTGCCTGCCGGGCCCGTTGCTTGACGGCTGAAAGCAGGCCCGAAAGAACATTTCAACAGACTGTGCAAGCATAGCTTTGCATCAGAAGGCCAGCGAGGTATGATTCTTTGCCGGAGGGGAGGTCGCCAAGAGCATGCCGAATTCGACACGCAGGAACAGGAATGGAAAAGGCCGCCGAAAATTTCTGAAAACGATGACGCTGGGGGTCGGAACGCTGGCCCTGCCGGCAAGTTCGCTTGCTGCGGGAGGCTCTCCCGCACCACCGCTGTTGCCGCCAGCGGATGCGAAAGCCGAGGCGATCGCGTTCCCAAGGATTTATAAAGGCCGCCAGCGGAAGATGATCGGTTTCCCGCTGGGCGGTATCGGCGCCGGATGTGTCAGTCTTGGCGGCCGAGGCCAACTGCAGGAGTGGTGGATTTTCAACCGGCCGGACAAGGGCGGAACACCCCAGTATGCCTTCCCTGCCATCTGGGCGCAGATCGGTAATCGAAAGCCTGTTGCGAAGGTGCTGGAAGCGCAAATCATGCCTCCCTATTCGCGCGGCCCCAGCGATCTTGGCTCTGATAACGTTCCCGGGTTGCCCCGGCTCGAGACCTGTACTTTTACGGGCGGATACCCGCTGGCCCGAATCGATTTTGAAGATCCGGAATTGCCCGTGCATGTGCAACTTGAGGCGTTCACTCCATACATTCCCCTGGATGCAGATGAATCGGGCTTGCCCATGGCCGTCCTCCGCTATCGTGTGACGAACCCTGGGTCGGCGACCGCAAGAGTTTCCATCGCCTGGTCCATTGAAAATCCTGTCGGCCTCGAAGGGGGCAGCACCAACTCCGGACATGGCAGGCAGAACGACTACCGCGAAAGCATCGGAGTGAAAGGACTGCTGATGCGGAATCCATTTCTGGGAGCGGCGGACCCTCGGGCGGGGACGTTCGCGCTCTCGCTGCTCGACTCCGGCGGTGGGAATCTCACTTACCTTCGCGGCTGGCTAAGCACGCGATGGTGGGAAAGCCCATTGCTCTTCTGGGAAGACTTTGCAAGCGACGGCCGGCTGGGCACTGAACCAGCGACCCGCAATGCTGTCGGATCAATATGTCGTGAAAAGGAAATCCCTGCACATGGAAGTGCAGAATACACCTTTCTGCTGACATGGCATTTCCCCAACCGGACGCCCAAGTGGTGCGGTTGGTCGGCTCCCAAAGGGCATGAAAATGACCTGATCGGGAATTATTACTGCACGCGATTCAAGGACGCGTGGGGCGTGGCGGAATACGCAGCCAGGAATCTCGCCAGCCTCGAAGCTCGTACGCGCAAATTTGCTGACACCATTCAAAACACCACGCTGCCAGGAGCCGTCAAAGATGCTGCGCTGTCCAATCTCTCCACGCTGGTTTCGCCAACCTCATTCCGGACCAGTGATGGCTCTTTCCACGGATTTGAAGGCTGCGTGGACCACTCGGGATGCTGCTTTGGAAATTGCACGCATGTGTACGCCTACGAACCCGCCACGGCACATGTCTTCCCCGCCCTGTCGCGATCGTTCCGAGAGCAGCAATTCGGCTTCTCCACGGATGCCGAAGGCCTGATGGATTACCGTGAGTTTCTTCCCTACGGCATTGCCCATTACGGCGTGGCGGCCGCCGACGGGCAGATGGCGTGCATCGTGAAGGCCTATCACGACTGGCAGCTTTCCGGCGACACGGCATGGCTGCGCCGCCAGTGGCCGGGCATTAAGCGCGCGCTCGAATTCGCCTGGATTAAGGGTGGCTGGGACGCTAACCGCGATGGAGTGATGGAAGGCGTTCAGCATAATACTTACGACATCGAATTCATCGGCCCCAATCCGTTCTGTGGAATGTGGTACCTGGCCGCGCTTCGGGCCGGCGAAGAGATGGCGCGCGTTATGGACGACCATTCTGCGGCTGCTGAATATCGGCGTCTCTTCCGCAAAGGCAGCCAGTGGATGGACGCCAATCTCTTTGACGGCGAATTCTATATTCAAAAGATCGGCTCGATCGCCAGGGACGACATCGCCAAAGGCCTGCAGGAAGGCATGGGAACAACCGATACTGAGCATCCCACCTACCAGGTTGGGGATGGCTGCCTGAGTGACCAGTTAATGGGCCAGTATTTTGCCCTGATCGCCGGACTGGGCCTGCTGGCCGATCGCGACCATATCCTGAGGAGCCTCCAATCGATCTGGAAATACAACTATAAGCAGGATCTGGCAGATCATGTGTGCGTGCAGCGTGCTTACGCGATTAACAACGAAGCCGGTCTGGTGATGTGCGAGTATCCGCACGGTGAACAGCCACGTGTTCCCTTCCCCTATTTTGCCGAGGTCTGGAGCGGTTCAGAATACGCGGCCGCAGCCTTAATGATCGGTATGGGAATGGTTTCAGAAGGGGTTCAAATCGTGGAGAGCACTCGGCAGCGATTTGACGGCGAGAAACGCAATCCCTGGAGCGAAGCCGAATGTGGTTACCACTACGCACGGCCCATGGCGAGCTGGGCGCCCCTTCTGGTGCTTAGTGGCTTCAGATACGACGGAATCGAAAAGCACGTTGTGGCCAAGCCGCTGGTGAACCATGGTCATTTTTCGTCCTTCTGGTCAACCGGAACGGCTTGGGGCAGCTTTTCGCAGCGCCTGCAAGGCGAGAAGATGCGATTCACCCTTTCGGTCGTCGAGGGAAAACTGGGGTGCCGTACGGTGAGCGTGAGGGCTCGAAATGCGATTCGGAGTGAATCGACGGGTAGAGTCCGCAACAAGCCCCTGCCCTACAAACTCCAGCAGGAAGGCGACGAAGTCTCTTTCGCCTTCACTCCGGAAGTGACATTGCACGCCGGCGACCAATTGGCCTTGACGCTGTGAGCCGTTCCTGCCTGCAGTGGCTGGATTGTTTTCTCGCGCAGGATGTTCCGTATGAATCAAGCGAAAGAGCCCGGTTGCGACGGGCTAAAACTCGTCGACGCTGATTGCCAATTCCAACTAATAGGCCAATAATGAGGTATGCGGGGCGACGTTGGCCCGGCCTCATCGGGGCACAACCCGACGACTGAAGTTTTCCGGGCCCATTCCCTGCAATTCGCCAAACGCATTTGAACCGTGAAAAGCGTTGGTGTTTTGAGTTTGTGGCCGGGACCTTTTCGCGGTTTCAGAGTTGCAAATGCAACCTGTTCTTATTGAGGAGGAGTCATGTGGGAGTATGACCAGCAGATGAAGTTGAAGATCGGCCTGGCCGAGATGCTGAAGGGCGGCGTGATCATGGACGTCACAAACCCCGAGCAGGCCAAGATCGCCGAGGATGCCGGCGCCTGCTCGGTGATGGCGCTCGAGCGCGTGCCTGCGGACATCCGCAAAGAAGGCGGCGTGGCGCGCATGGCGTCAATCAAAATCATCAAGGAAATCATGAAGGCAGTCACCATTCCGGTGATGGCCAAGGCGCGGATCGGCCATTTTGGCGAGGCGCAGGTGCTGCAGTCGGTCGGCGTGGATTATATCGATGAGAGTGAGGTCCTGACACCCGCCGATGAGGAGCACCACATTCATAAGTGGCCGTACAAGGCTCCGTTTGTCTGCGGCGCCCGCAATCTGGGCGAGGCTTTGAGGCGAATCGGCGAGGGCGCGGCGATGATCCGCACCAAGGGCGAAGCCGGCTCCGGCAACATCGTGGAAGCGGTTCGTCATCTGCGTGCCATCACCAGCGAAATGCGCCTGCTGACCACGCTCCGTGAAGAAGAACTGATGGCCAAGGCCAAGGAACTGGGCGCACCGTACGACCTGGTGAAATGGGTAGCGCAGAACGGCAAGTTGCCGGTGCCGAATTTCTCCGCCGGCGGTATCGCAACTCCCGCGGATGCGTCGCTGGTGATGCAACTGGGTGCGGAGGCAGTTTTTGTCGGCTCGGGAATCTTCAAATCGTCCGATCCCGCCAAGCGCGCCAAAGCCATCGTGCGCGCTACCACCCACTACAATGAGCCTGCCGTCGTCGCCGAGTGCTCTGAAGAACTCGGCGAGGCCATGCGCGGGATCGACGTCGCCAAACTGGACCCGAAAGAGATGCTGCAGACGCGCGGGTGGTAGGAAGTTCTGAATTCTGAGTTGAGAATTATGAAGGCGCCTCAATGTTTGGGCGCTAATGGCTTATGCAACACTGAGAAAAGTGCGAAAAGGGTTCACTATGACAGATCTCCAGTATCCCATCGGCAAGTTCGCATTGCCGCAAGAATTCTCGGACAAAGAGCGGCAGATTTACATCAAACAGATTGAAGAGGCGCCGGCGAAACTGCGCGCTGCGGTGGCAGGCCTGGGCGAACAGCAAGTCGACACGCCCTATCGGGACGGCGGATGGACGGTGCGGCAGGTGGTACATCATTTGGCTGACAGCCACATGAATGCTTTCATTCGTTTCAAGCTGGCGTTGACCGAGGAGCAACCCGCGATCAAGACTTACGATCAAAAGCGCTGGGCTGAACTTGCAGACGCGAAGGCCCTGCCGGTTGAGCCCTCGGTTGCGCTGTTCGAATCGTTACACAAGCGATTTGTTGCGCTGCTCAAGTCGATGAGTGCAGCCGATTTTGCGCGCACGATGAACCACCCGGAGCAAGGCATCGTCAACCTTGACCGCTACCTGAGCCTCTATGCGTGGCACGGGCGCCATCACGTCGCTCACATCACATCATTGCGCGAGCGCATGGGATGGAAATGAGGGGTCGGAACTGGGGCCAGCCGGCCTCTCGCGGCTCGTCTCCGGCTGGTTGTTCAGTCGTGAATCTACTCAATCCGGCTATGGGAGACGAAAATCATCTGGGCGCAGGCGTTTCATCGTGCCAGAATTCTTAAGTTCATTCGACAAAAGGAGGAAGCATGCCAGTTCGCAAGGCTGAAGCACAGTGGAACGGAACTCTTCTTGAAGGAAACGGACACATGAAAATGGCCACCGGTGCATATGACGGTCCGTTTTCGTTCAAGTCGCGCATGGAAAATGGTCCGGGCACGAACCCTGAGGAACTGATTGCGGCTGCTCATGCAGGCTGCTTCTCGATGGCCTTTTCGGCTGGCTTGGGCAAAGCCGGGTTCACACCCAAGCGGGTCCATACCACGGCTTCCGTGCACTTTGATAAAGTGGATGCGGGATTTGCCATCACCAGCATTGATCTTGAGACGGAGGCGGAGATTCCCGGTATCGACGAGGCCAAGTTCCAGGAACTGGCCGACGGTGCCAAGAAGGGTTGCCCGGTTTCAAAGGCTTTGGCCGGCACGACCATCAACCTGAAAGCCAAGCTCGTCAAGTAATCGCGGCTTGGGTTGCTGCCGCGCGTCGGCGGTGCGAAAGACTTTTCAAGCGCATGGCCGGCAGCCGAGCTTTACCTAGAGATCAAGCCCATGCCAGGAATGATGCGAGGAGCCTTGTTATGGGCTTCTCAGAACCGCTGGTTGCGCGCACGTGCGACCCGGTACGGTTTTGTCCGGAGAAGCGTTGCGCGCTTTATGCCGGGCGAAGAGACCGCCGATGCGCTGGCCGCTGCGCGAAAGCTCGAAGAGCAGGGCTTGGGGACAGTGCTGACTCATCTGGGGGAGAATGTCTCGACCGCCGCCGAAGCTGAGTCCGTGACTTGCCATTACCTGGAGGCTGTTGGTCAGGCGCGCACGGCGGGCCTGAGTTCCGAATTTTCCGTGAAACTGACCCACTTGGGACTCGACCTGAGCCACGAACTCTGCCAGGCGAACCTTGAAAGGATCACTGAAAAAGCAGGCTCAGGCACGATGGTTTGGATTGATATGGAGTCGAGCGTGTATGTGGATGCGACACTCGATTTGTACCGGCGCCTGCGCGCGACCTATTCGAATGTTGGCGTGTGCCTTCAGTCGTATCTCTACCGGACGCAGGATGATCTGGCTTCCCTTATTCCTCTCGGCTCGGCCGTCCGGTTGGTGAAAGGCGCGTATCTGGAGCCCCCAAAAGTGGCCTTCCCGCAGAAGAGGGATGTGGATGAAAACTTCTTTGCTCTGGCTCGAAAGCTCCTGGGCGCAGAAGCTCGAAGCGCCGGTGTTCACGCCGCGATCGCCACGCATGATCGCAAACTGATTCACCGTGTCGAAGAACTGGCTCGCTCAAACGGACTGACCCGAAACGATTTTCGGTTTCAGATGCTGTACGGGATCCAGACGGCGGAACAACTTCGGCTGGCCAAGGATGGATGGTGGTCAGAGGTCCTGATCTCCTACGGGGCGTTCTGGTTTCCGTGGTATATGCGACGGCTTGCCGAACGCCCGGCAAACGCTATGTTTGTCATCAGGAACCTATTTGGAGGATAGGAGCGGCACCCCGGGGGCCACCAGGTGAGACCGTGACTATGGAGAAGCAAAAACAAGGAATCGTTGGAATTCTCGCTGTGCAAGGGGATTTTGCCATGCACGCGCACATGCTGGACTTGATCGGCGTGCCCTGGAAACTGATCAAGCATGTCGAGGATTTCACCCAAGTCGATGCACTGATTCTCCCTGGTGGCGAGACGACTACGATGCTGAAATTCCTGGCCGAACGCAAAATGGGCGATGCCATCGTCAATTTCGCAAACGAGAACAAGCCCGTTTTCGGAACCTGCGCGGGCGCAATTCTGATGGCGAAGGACGTCCTGAACCCCGAGCAGGAACGACTGGGGCTGATCGACATTTCGATTGAACGCAACGCTTACGGCCGGCAAGTGGACAGTTCCGTCCGGCAGGGCCAGTGCCCTGAACTTTCCGACCATCCCATTGAAATGGTATTTATCCGGGCGCCCATTATTCGCCGCGTCGGCGAAGGCGTCAAAGTCCTGGGCCGGGCGGAAGGATTGCCGGTTCTGGTGGAACAGGGGAAACTGATTGCTGCCACATTCCATCCAGAGTTGACCCACGATCCAACGGTTCACAGGTACTTTCTAGGAAAACTGCGGTTGTAAGAAGTTACGCATTCCAAATTACGAAATCTGAAGGGCTCACTGGTCTCCGCGAGCCGTGATACGATAAAAGTTCGGCGGCATCGCGCCGGCGCAACCTGAAAAGCGGGGTGGCCGGCATCCAGCCGGCACGATCAAGATGCAGGAATGTGAGGAGGCAATGGCTTGAGGGAACTTCCAGATCACCATGATGCTGAATTGCTGTTGCGGCTTTATGACTTGCGGCGCGAAGAGAAACTCCGCCGCGCGCGGGAGTGGTTTGTTCACGAACTGCGGGAACAATCGGCAGAGGAATTCGGGAAGAAGTTTCCGCCCGGCTCAGAAGAGAACGCTTTTTTCCGGATGGTCGTCACCTACTGGGACATGGTGGGCTCAATCGTGAACAGTGGCCTGATCAGGCAGGATTTCTTTTTCCAGAACACCGGGGAGTTCTTTGGTGTCTGGGAAAGGATCAAGGGAATGGTGCCGGCGACACGCGAGAAATTCAAGAACCCGCACATGTGGGAAAACCTGGAGCAGATGGCAGCGAATTATGCGAAATGGATGAACACACGCGCGCCAGGCGCCATTGATGCCTACCGGGAACGCATCGCAGCAGCACAGAAGAAGTAACCTGCAGCTTGCCTGCCCATCCTCCTCCGTAGTTCCTGGAGCTTGCTGTGGCCAGTTCTGGATGTGGTTTGACTTTCATTGCCCGGAGGTATATTCCTATCGTATCCAGGAACGCTGATTGAGAACCGGGTTTGGCCTTGAGGCTCCTGGCTGGCCCGGCAGGGCTGACACTTGAACATCGAAGCAAAATATCTAAGGGGGCTGCTTCGTGAAAATCCGAATCAAACTTAACGGGAACTGGCGTGAAGATGACGTTGAGCCTCGACTGCTTCTTGTGCACTACTTGCGGGAAGTGGCGGGGCTGACAGGGACGCATGTGGGCTGCGAGACTTCATTGTGCGGAGCGTGCACGGTGCTGCTGAATGGCGAGGCGGCAAAAACCTGCACGGTGCTTGCCGTGCAGGCGGACGGCGCTGAAGTGACCACGATCGAAGGTCTTGGAACGAATGGCCATCTTCATCCGCTACAGCAGGGATTCTGGGAAGAGCATGGCCTGCACTGCGGATTCTGCACGCCGGGCATGATTATGGCATCCCACCAACTATTGGCCCGCAATCCTCATCCGACACGTGAAGAAATCCGGCACGGGCTTGAAGGCAATCTCTGCCGCTGCACGGGCTATCAGCATATCGTCAAGGCAATTGAATGGGCGGTCGAGCACACCGGCAAGTAGCTGGCTGGGTCGCGCCAAGTGCAAAACAACACGGGGCAGCACTCGCGAGGTGATTCATGGCCACAAAACTTCTGGGAGAACGAATCAAACGAAAAGAAGATCCGCCGCTAATTCAGGGACGGGGCCATTTTGTCGACGATATCAAGCTGGAGGGCATGCTTCACATGGCCTTTGCCAGAAGTCCATATGGGCACGCTCGCATTACCTCTATCAACATTGAGGCTGCCCGGAACGCGCCCGGCGTGGCCGCCATCCTGACGGCAGATGATCTGAAGGGAAAACTGGGACCTGTGCCCTGCGCTGCCGGCATGGAGGGGCTGAAGGTTCCCGAGCATCCGTGCCTGGCCACGGAAAGGGTGAGGTACGTAGGCGAACCGGTGGTTGCGGTGGTGGCCACTGACCGGTACCTCGCAGTGGACGCCGCAACCCTGGTGGATGTCGAATATGAAATGCTGCCCGCCGTCACGGACATGGATAAAGCGCTGCAGAGCGATTCCCCTCTGGTACATGAATCGTTCGGCGACAACATTGCTTTCGTTGCCAAGCTGGAGGGCGGCGACTGGAAGGCGATTGAATCCGATTCTTCCGTGAGAGTCATCAAACAGCGGCTGATTAACCAGCGTCTGGGCCCCATCGCCGTGGAACCCCGTGGAGTTGTCGCCAGCTACTCGCCGGGTGAAGATGCGCTCACCGTGTGGTCCTCGACTCAGATTCCTCACATACTGAAAACCCAGCTTTCCATCATGACCAGGATCGACGAGCCTCGTTGCCGGGTGATCGCTCCGGATGTTGGCGGCGCTTTCGGCTCCAAGCTCAATGTTTATGGCGAGGAGGGGGTGGCTTGCTTCGTCTCAAAGCTGCTGGGCAGGCCGGTTAAATGGATCGAAGGGCGCCGGGAAAATCTTTCGGGGACGATCCATGGACGGGATCAGATCGACGATCTGGAAGTTTACTACAGGCCGGACGGCACGGTGATCGGGCTGAAGTGCCGGGTCCTGGCTGACATGGGCGCTTATTTCCAGCTTCTGTCTCCGGCCATTCCGACGTCCACGGCGATGATGATTCTTGGCTGTTATGACATCAAGTGTGTTTCTGTTGAAACCATCGGCGTTTTTACCAACAAGATGGCCACCGACGCCTACCGCGGCGCAGGACGGCCCGAAGCGACCTACATCATTGAACGCGCCATGAACATGGTGGCTCACGATTTGAACATGGACCCGGTGGATCTGAGGATGAAGAACTTCCCCGCCCCGGGGAAAGACGTCACGCTGGCCACCGGGGTCAGTTACGACACCGCCAATTACCAGAAGACCTTGAAGAAAGCCCTGAAGCTTTCCGGCTACGCGAAGCTCCGCAAGGAACAGCAGCGCCTGCGCAAGAAAGGCAAGCTCCTGGGAATCGGGCTCTCCACCTACGTCGAAATCTGCGCCATGGGTCCTTCCAGCCGCATGCCTGCAGGAGGATGGGAAAGCGGCACGGTGCGCGTTGAACCTACGGGAAAGGTTACCGTGCTGAGCGGAGCGTCGCCTCATGGACAGGGTGAGCAAACGAGTTTTGCCCAGATCGCCGCGCAGGAACTTGGAGTTTCTTATGGCGATGTTACGGTCTTCCATGGCGACACGGCAAAAGTACCCATGGGGATTGGAACCTTCGGAAGCCGCGCTACGGCCGTCGGAGGAACCGCCGTCTATGTTGCCGCGCAGAGGATCAAAAAGAAGATGGCCCGCATCGCCGCGCACAAGCTCGGCGTCAAACCTGGAGAACTGGTGTTTGAGGAAGGAACTATCCAGACGAAGGATGGGGCGAAATCTGTGACCTTTGACAAGGTGGCAGAGGAGGCTTACATGGCCCGGAAACTCCCTCCGGGCATGGAACCCGGGCTTTCAGAACTCTATGTGTTTGAACCACCGAACTTCACTTACCCATTTGGCGCGCACATTGCCGTAACCGAAGTGGACGAAAAGACCGGCGAGATCAAGCTGCGAAACTACTTCGCGGTTGACGACTGCGGGCGCATCCTGAATCCCATGCTGGTTGACGGGCAAGTCCACGGTGGAATCGCGCAGGGCGCGGGGCAGGCCCTGACTGAAGAATTGATCTATGACGAGAACGGCCAGTTGCTGACCGGCTCTCTGATGGATTATGCGATCCCCAAGGCCCCTCTGTTCCCGTGGTTTGAAACCGCCAATACAGAGACCAAGACGCCGGTGAACCCCCTGGGAGTGAAAGGCGTGGGCGAGGCAGGAACGATTGGGTCCACCCCGGCTATCGTCAATGCGGTAGTTGACGCGCTGGGCGTGCGGCACATCGACATGCCGCTCAAGGCGGAAAAAATCTGGAACATTCTGAAGCAAGGGATGGCGCCGGGAGGGCAGGCATCATGATTCCTGAATCATTCGAATATCACGTCCCGAAGACACTGGAAGAGGCGGCGCAGATGATCGCCCGGTTTGGCGATGATGGAAAGTTGCTGGCCGGCGGGCACAGCCTGATCCCACTGATGAAACTCCGCTTGGCCTCGCCCAAGCACCTTGTGGACATCGCAAGGCTGGACGGGCTTCGATACATTCAGGAAAAAGACGGGCACATTGAAATCGGCGCACTTACAACGCACTTCAGGATTGAATCATCGAGCCTGCTGAATGAAAAGTGCCCGTTGCTGCCGCAGACTGCGCGCGCAATCGGCGACGTGCAGGTGCGGAATATGGGGACCATCGGCGGAAGCCTGGTGCATGCCGACCCGGCCGCCGACTGGCCTGCAGCGGCCCTGGCCCTGAATGCTGAATTAAAGGCGGTCAGCACTTCGGGCGAGCGATGGATTCCCGCATCCGAATTCTTTGTTGACCTGATGACGACCTCACTAAACCCCGGTGAGATTGTGACTGCCGTTCGATTTCCCGTCTTGCCCGCGCGAAGCGGTGATGCTTACGTCAAGCATCACCATCCTGCGTCGGGCTTTGCCGTCGTGGGCGTAGCAGCTCGGGTGACTCTGGATGAGAGAGGAGCGGTGGAAGCAGCAAGCATCGGGATCACAGGTTTGGGTGCAACAGCCTACCGTGCCAGCGCCGTCGAGAATGCCGTCCGGGGCAAGTTACCCACGGCAAAAAACCTTCAGCAGGTCGCCAGCCACGCCGCTGAAGGCGTTGAAGCCAATGGCGACCTTTATGCCTCGGGGGAATATCGGGCCCATCTTGCCACGGTTTACGCCGAAAGGGCAATGGCAGCAGCTGCCGAGCGCGCCGCAGGGCATTGATCGAATGCGTCGGGCAAGTAGACAGAGCCTGAAACCCCGACGTGGCGTTTTTACATCGTATGCATTGGAGAATCGAGTCAGCCGATGAGGATCGAAGGCTCCTACAGAGTTTCAGCCCCCCGCGAAGCTGTTTACAAACAGCTGCTGAATCCTGATGCGCTCTGCCATGCTCTGCCCGGATGCCAAAAGTTGGCGCCCAATCCCGACGGCAGCTACCAGACGGAAATGAAGGTAGGGATTGCAGCCGTCAAAGGGACTTATCAAGGAAGAGTTGAAATCTTCGACCAGACCCCTTCGGAGCGGTTCCGAATGAGAGTAAACGCCAAAGGCAAAGGCGGCTTCCTAAAAGGCGAGGGCGAAATCACGCTGAGTGGTTCGGATGCTGAAACTACCGTCAGCTATTCGGGTGAGACCGAGGTGGGAGGGCCGATTGC
The DNA here is from genome assembly GCA_046705285.1 of Terriglobia bacterium. GTDB lineage: Bacteria > Acidobacteriota > Terriglobia > UBA7540 > UBA7540 > SCRD01. The sequence goes on along the minus strand of JBJKQK010000047.1, from coordinate 27,613 downwards.
TTCCGTAGGGCAGCGCATGATTCAGGCTGCCACAAGGAAGATCGTCAGCCAGTTCTTCCAGACTTTCACAAAACAAATCCAAGAGAACGCAGTTTCCTAGCGGAACCCTTCCGCCACTTTCACCGGCATTTCCCAGACAAAACCCGGCGTCTGATTTCCCTACCCTTTGGAAGCCCTGACAAGCGCTTTGGCGCCTTCCAAGCGGGAGTATAATAATAGTAGAAGGTCACCCGAATCATGTCGGCAGATGGCAAACGCCATGAAAACACTGGGAGACATCTTGCGGGAGTCGGTACGTGAAGGCGAGCTGTACGAGAAGCTCGATAACGGGTTTGTCCGGTGTTATGCCTGCGGCCATTGCTGCCCGATTCCCGATGGGCATGTTGGCGTGTGCAAGGTTCGGTTCAACCGCGGCGGCAAACTCTATGTGCCCTGGGGCTACGTCGGCGGCGTTCAGTGCGATCCCATCGAGAAGAAACCGTTCTACCATGCATACCCCGGCGCGCTGGCTTACAGCTTCGGGATGCTGGGTTGCGACCTCCACTGCTCTTACTGCCAGAACTGGGTGACGTCTCAGGCTCTGCGTGACTCCAGGGCCGTTTCTTCTCCTTTACGTGCAACACCGGAATTGCTGGTTCAGGATGCCGTCAACCAGGGCGCGAAAGTCCTGGTCAGTACTTACAACGAGCCATTAATCACCAGCGAATGGGCCGTCGCAATCTTCAGGGAGGCTCGCGCTTCCGGGCTGAAGACCGGATATGTTTCAAATGGCAATGGAACTCCGCAAGTGCTGGAATATCTCCGTCCGTGGGTGGATCTGTACAAAATCGATCTGAAGTGTTTTAACGACCGGCATTACCGCCAGCTCGGCGGGCGTATGCAGCCGATCCTGGACACCATCCGCCGAACCTATGAGATGGGTTTCTGGGTGGAGATCGTTACGCTGGTCATCGAGGGCTTCAACGATTCCGATGATGAGCTTAAGCGGCTGGCGGAATTCCTGGCTGGCGTTTCACCGGACATTCCCTGGCATGTTACGGCTTTCCACAAAGACTACAAGATGACGGACCCCTCCGACACCAAACCCGCGACGCTGAAACGCGCGGCAGCTATTGGCAAGGCCGCCGGCCTGCATTTTGTATACGTCGGGAACCTGCCGGGCCGTGTGGGTGACCTCGAGAACACGTATTGCCCCAACTGCGGAAAGACGCTGGTGGAGCGTTACGGTTACCACATCGCAGAATACAAGATTACGCCCGAAGGAAATTGTCCATCTTGCCATGCGGCAATTCCAGGCCGCTGGGCGGGGCGCTTCGAAGGTCAGATCGCAAGTTCGCCTTACCTTCCCTACTTCCGCAAGGGAGTGCAGTTATCCACGCTCGATTAGCCCGGATTATTCACCAACGCCGGCCGCTCCGTGCCATATGATCCGCCCGTTAATCCTTCTACTGTTCAATGAACGTGATAGAAGAAGTAGCCGGGGCCCACGCGCATGCTGTGGATGAGCCATGCCGGAGATAGTCCGCCAATCAGAAAGCCGGCGACCGCCTGCACAAAGGCTAAAGGCCAGATGTTGGGATGACGGATGAAAATCTCCGCAAACACAATACCGCCTACAAAGGTGGCACCCATCAAAACAGGATTGGGGACGTGCGCGCCGGCAAACATCAGCCCGATTATGAAAGAGCTGAGATGAGGAGTCCGGATGACCTCCAACAGCCGCCGGTGAAAATACGACTGGGTCAGATACTGCTGAAACGAGCACCAGACCATGTAGCCTATGAACGAGAGCCACACGTGCAGCGAGCTGAGCCGGCTGGCGCTGTCATGCCTCCAAAGCGCGGTGGCGATGGCCAAGACGATCACGGCTGCCAGCACCGGAAGGCTGAGCCTCGCGCTTGGCCGGAACTCCCAGCCGGTCAATCCCATTTCTTTTGGCCGGTCGTGATGAAGCCAGTGGCTGAAAAGAACGAACGCAAAAAGCGGAATCACGAAATAGGGGTGGGTGTCCTGCCAGAGCCAGATGTAAAGGAGGATTCCGGCATAAACAGCCAGAATCTCGCAGACAGTAAACGCCCGGTGCACTGAACGGGCGGCATCAGGACGACGAACTTCAATCCCTGAGCTTGCCATTTTCCCTGCTTGCCTCGGTCTTAATTTTACGGCAGGCGGGGCAGAACCACGTAACCTATGTCGCCAGAAGCGGAGGTTGACGAACTTTATGGCAAGACAACCATACGGCGCGCGAGGGCAATCGATCCTTCACGGGAAAGAGAATGTGGTGCAAAGAACTCCTCCCATTCGACGTCGGGGAAACCCAGGCGCGTCAGCCTTGCCGGGAGCAACTGCCGCAGGATTGCCGGATCATCTGAGGGCAGGACCGCAAGGGCGTTGAAGACGGCCTGATGCAACTGGGCGCCCCAGCGGTAATTGCGGAGCAGAGGCATGAGAGCTTTTTTGACGGGCCCTTGAGGGGTGCCAACGCAAAGCACGCGCAAAACCAGTTTTTCCAGCTCCGGGTCTGTTCTCAGGTGTTCAGACAGCACTTCACCCCACTTCCACGAATAGCTCGCCGGATGGCCGATCGCCTATGAATGCGGGTTCGCACAGACCCCGTCGTGAAACGGAGGCTATTCTACCAAAGCCACAACTTAAATACGCCGCCTTATCGGCTTTCAGAAAGCCTGTGGCGATTGACGAAGGGCGTAACGTGGAGGCGGCTTTGTCAATCAAATGAAGGTATGGACCTTGTGATGCCAGACGCGTATCGGCTATGCAGGAAAGAAGATAACCAGTTATACTTGATTTTTTGTGCCTTTCAGGGCTTCTTCCACAATGCGATACCAATCTCAGCGAGTCTGGTCTATCGAGCTCTGGAAACGATCCTCTCGGCCCGGCAGTAAGTGATATCGGTACGGAGTCAGGAACGGATTTTTGCGAACCTACGCACAACTTTATCAACTAAAGCGAAAATCGCGATACGTTCTGGCAAGCCTTCTTGCATTCGCTTTCTTTCATGGGTATGCCTTGGGGGCTATCGATCCTCCGCAGCAAACTCAGGAACTGCGAGGCGAAGTTGTCAATGAAACGAACTACCCGATTGCGGGCGTTGCCTGTACGCTCAGGGGAGGAATACTTCCCAGTGAGGGCATCTCTGTTACTACCGGCGGACGTGGCAGATTCACCATAGCTGGGCTGCTGCCGGGACGATACGACCTGACCTGCGGTGCTCTGGGGTACCAACCCTACGCCAAGACGGGTTTGATCGTCTCCTCAACGGTGGTTCCGGTCTTGCACATTGTGATGCCCACACTCAAGAAGGTTGTCCAGAAGATCGAGGTCAAAGCCTCAGCGGGCAAGGTCTCCGAGCAGAGTTCGGCCCCGCCCTCGGCCATCAGCTCAGAGGCTCTCACGACGTTGCCGATTGCCGAACAGAAGTTCAAAGCGGCCCTTCCGCTGGTGCCCGGGGTCATACGCAGTCCGACGGGCAAGATCAGCATCCGGGGTTCAGTCGAAAACAAGGGGATGTTGCTGGTGGATGGCGCGCAGTCTGCCGACCCCGTTACCGGCAGCTTTGACATCGATCTCTCAATCGACGCCATTCAGTCCCTTGATGTCTACAAAGCTCCATTCAATCCTCGTTACGCCGGCTTCTCAGGCGGGCTCACGACCATTGAAACCAAGGCCCCAGGGTACAAGTGGGATTGGAGCCTGAACGACTTCTTCCCCGGATTTCGCGGCAGGAACGGGCACCTGGTAGGAGTAAATGACTGGTCGCCACGGCTCAATTTCACTGGCCCGCTCTGGAAGCACAACCTGAACTTTTCAGAGTCGTTTATCTACAACATCGAAAAAATTCCTGTTCGAGGGCTCGCCTGGCCTCACAATGAAACGAAAAAGGAAAGTTGGAATTCATTTACGACGCTGCAGTACGTGGTTTCTCCCCACCACATCGCGTCGTTCCATTTTCAAATGTTTCCAGCAAAGCAGGAGTTCGCCAATATTAGCGCGCTGATCATGCAGCCTGCTTCTTCCAATTACGCCGAGCGTGGCTACTCCCTGCAAGGCAACGACAATTATGAGTTCAGCTCGGGCGGCATTCTGAGCACCGTCGTCAAATTCATGCAATTCGATGCCTATGCACATGGGCAAGGCCCGGAAGATATGCTGATCACCCCGAATGGGTACGGCGGAGACTGGTTTAATGCCTGGAATAGAACCAGCAACCAGGAGGAAGGCAATATCGTTTACCGGTTTCCGACCTGGAACCTGGCAGGAAGGCACCAGACCGAAATTGGCGGTGACCTCATCAACGGCGCCTACAACGGAACCAGCCAGTCACACCCCATTCTTGTCACACAGACGAATGGCACGGTGCTGCAAAAGCTCGATTTTGTGGGGCCAGGGAACATTCCTACCACCCAGGCTCCGGCATTCCTGACCGCGAGAAACGCGCAGGGAGCAGCTTTTATTGGGGATCGATGGATGGTGCGTGAAAACGCTTCCCTTGACCTGGGACTGCAATATTACGGGCAGGCGGTAGGCCAGCTTGTCACTTTCGCACCGCGCTTCGGGTTTGTGTATTCACCCGGGAAAAGCGGCCGGACGATCTTCCGAGCCGGCGCCGGCACCTTCAAGGCACGCGTACCTCTGCTGGCCAGCGACTTCGGCAGTAATCCCACGCAGGTGGTCACCCAGTTTGACAGCCAGGGAAACGTGCTGGGCTCTCCCCTGGCTTATGTGAATCAGTGCGCCACAAGGATCTCGACAGGTCTGAAGGTGGTTCCTGATTGCTCCGATCTTGACGCTACGCCGTACAACCTGACCTGGCGGCTCGAAATGGACCAGCAGATGACCAACCACATTGCGGTGCGGCTGAGTTACCTCCAAAGCAACACATACCGGGAGTTCACCATCGATCCGGAGCTGTTGTCCCCGGCGACGGCCACCATGCTGCTCTCCAACCGCGGTGCGTCCCGGTATCACGAATATGAGATCCTGGTCAGTTACCGCGATGAGAAGGGAAATGAGCTGAACAGTTCTTACGTGCGCAGCCGGTCGTTGGGAGATCTGAACGCCGTTTCTGATGTTTTTGTGCCTTTTCAGGAGCCAATCGTTCGCCCGGACGCTTATACCAATCTGAATGCGGATGTGCCGAACAGGATTATCTCCTGGGGCGTCTTTCACCTGCCTTTCAAAGTTGTATTTGCTCCGATCATCGACTGGCACACCGGCTTTCCCTGGTCAGCCGTCAACGCCCAGCAGAACTACGTCGGTACGCCCAACGGTCTTCGATTTCCCGGATTTTTCTCATTCGATTTTAAGGTGTGGAAGTGGTTGCCTCTGCCGCACTGGCTTCCCTTCGGTTTCGGCAATAATGAGCTGCAGTGGGGGATTGGCTTCCACAACGCGACGAATTCCCTGGACCCCCTTGCGGTTTACAACAATATTGCTTCACCCTACTACGGCCACTTTGTGGGCTTTCAGCACCGGGTCATCGATATCAATGTGAATGCCCATTAGACTTCGCACAGTGGGAGCTCGTAAGCCCATTTGCGCGGACCTCGGGTCATAATGCCGGAATTTTCCGATTACTGATGCTGGATCGAATATAATGAGGGGCTCGGCACGATATGGATCAGACTGCCCTTAGAACTGAACATCCCAGACCGACAGCCGTACCTCCTTCCCCTCTCCGGCGAGCTATTCCTTGGATACTGCTCGGCCTGATCTGGCTGGCGGTATATTTTCAAGGCGCCTTTCGGCCCTCTCTGCTCGACGACGCCGACTCCACGCATGCCGAGGCGGCGCGCGAAATGTTCAGGACGGGGAACCTTATTACGCTGCATATCAACGGCGTCCGATATCTTTCAAAGGCGCCGATGCAGTACTGGCTGGCAACACTCTCCTTCTCGGTTTTCGGAGTTTCTGAATTTGCTGTGCGCGTACCCATCATCCTGGGTGTGCTCTGCTTGATGGGACTCGGGGCGCTGTGGGGGTTCCGTGCTTTCGGTCGTCGGGCAGGAATCTATGCCGGACTTTTTATTGGGACCTGCGTGGGGTGTTTTCTTTTTACCCGCATTTTCATTCCTGACGTTCTCCTTAGCCTCTTTATAGCCCTGGCCCTCTACTTCTTTACCTCGGCATTCTCTGCTCACAGGGAGAAGGAATGGCGGTGGTATGCCGGCTACGCGGCCGTTGCCCTTGCTGTACTGACAAAAGGATTAGTGGCCCTGGTTTTTGTCGGTTTCCCTGCCATCCTCTACGTGCTGCTGAGCGGCGAATGGAGACGATGGCGAGAGCTGCGCTTGGGCAAAGGCCTCCTCCTGTTCTTCGTCATTGCCGCGCCGTGGCATATTCTGGCAGGCATTGAAAACCATGGGTTCTTCTGGGAATATTTCATCAACGAACAATTCCTGCGGTTTCTGAGCGAACGCTACCCCCACGACTACAACAAGATGCCGGATCTGGCCTACTGGTTCCTGCACCTGGTCTGGCTGTTTCCGTGGAGTTTATACTTCCCGCTGATGTTTCGAGACCTGAAGCGGGACATCGCTGCAGTCCGAAAGCGTTCCGAACTGACTTTTGCCATCCGCACCCGTGCGCTCTGCTGGATCTGGGTTGCGGTGGTCCTCATTTTCTTCTCTTTTTCGAGCAACCAGGAATATTACACTTTTCCCGCTTACCTACCCATCTTGCTTCTGATTGCCGCAAGCCTGGCGCATGAAGAGGAGGCGAAACGCTCAAGCGGATGGGTCACTCTGGGCAACAGCGCGTTTGCCCTGGTTGGAATCCTTGGCGGAGCGGTTCTGACCTGGGCTCTATGGGTGTCACGACACGTTCCTCCCACGGACAATCTTGGGCAGTTGCTGGTCCATCGCGACGTGGCTCACAACACGCTTTCCCTGTCCAAATTCTTTGACCTTACAACCTCGTCGTTTGCTGCGCTTCGGCTTCCGGCCGCTCTCGCTGCCACTGCTTTGCTGATTGGCTCCCTGGTTGCGCTGATCCTGCGTCTCCGAAGGAAAAAGGTCGCCGCAACCTGGGCCATGGGTGTTGCCGCGGCTCTTCTTCTTGTGGCATCCCAGCTGGCTTTTGTACGCTTCGGACCTTTTATGTCTTCAAAGAAGTTGGCGGACTTGATCAAACGAGAGGAAAAGCCGGGTGATCTGGTGATGATTTTTGGTGATCAAGCCTATGGCTCGTCGCTCCTCTTCTACCTCTCTCCGAACATGGGCATCAAGGAACACGTCGACCTCGTCAATGGAAACACGACCTCGATGTGGTTTGGGTCAACTTTTCCGGATGCGCCGCACATCTTTCTGAATGATGCGGACCTAATCCGCGATTGGAAGGGCAAACACAGGGTCTTTCTGTTTGTCCCGCCAAGAAGAATCGCGGAGGTGAAGAAAATATTGCCGCAACAGCGATACGTCATCGCGGAAAATTCAGGAAAGGTTATTTACAGTAACCAGCCGTGAATTGCCTTCACTTGGAGCGGCGGTTTGCGGTCGGCGGCTTTCAGCGTTTATAGGGCCGTTGCCGAAGATGCCTGTCACTCTTTCGCGATTCCTGTCAGGTCGTACACCCGGCGCGTTTGGAGCTTGCGCCGGCGGGCTCTTTGCGGATCATCCGGCCGCCGGCCACCAGGCGGTATCGCTCCTGCCGCCAGACAATCTCTGAGCCCAGGAAGCTTCCACACCACAGAAAGAATCCCAGCAGGTCGCGCGCGGGATAAAGCCAGCAGAACCTGGCGGACTGCCGGTCGCTCGTGACGCCCCACCCCACGATCAGGGCCTGCAAAAGGCGATTGGCAAACGCCAGACCCAGCAATCCCAGACCCAAAGCCCAGTTGCCGGACATCCAACCTGCGGCGAGCCCCAGCAGCCCGAACGGCATGGCAAAGGTCAATCCGGTGCCGACGTGGCCGAGGCGGCGAGAGAATCGCGAACTCTTCATCCAGCGAAGCTGATGAAGAAGGGATTGCCGCGCCGACCGATTCACGACGACGTGATCAATGACGTGATGAGAAAGGACGACTTTTTTCCCGGATTCGTGAGTCAGGGCGCCCATGACAAAATCATCGGCACAATAGTCGCGAAGAACTGCGAATCCACCCCACCCCTCCAGCACGGTTCTGCGAATGACCATTGTGGGGCCGAGAGCAAACTTCATCCCTTCGAGGAGATTAGCCACCAAAACACCTGAGGACATTTCCACTGACATGCCCAGAGCTTCCATCCGCGGCCAAAATCCACCGGTCGAAATTCCCCGGTAAAGGCAGGTGACCATGCCGACGCTCTCATCCATCATGGGTTGCACGACCTGCTTCAAATAGTCGGGCGTCACGCGAACATCGCTGTCGGAAATCGCCAGGGTTGGGTAAGATGCCAGCGGAACCATCTTTTCCATCAGGTAAACCTTGGCATTGGGATAGGCCGGATGTCCGGACATGACCGTGCGGGCCGGGATGCGGGGATATTTCCGCATCAACGAATGGACCACGGCTAGAGCCGGATCATCCTCAGTCCGTGCGCCGAAGATCAGTTCATAGACGGGGTATTCAAGGTGGAAGAAACTATCGAGGCACTCTTCCAGCATCGGTTCCGTGCCATACACGGGCTTCAGCACCGTCACGGGAGGCAGGTCGCCGATTCCTCCACTTTGCTCAGGATTCAGTCTGGCCGAGGCACGAAAACGAACGGCTGCAACGGCGACCAGACCGAGGTAGACAGTGGATGCAAGCAGCCCGACAACCGCAACAATAAGAAAGATGTGTCCAAGCATTGTGACTGCACAGCGACAGACCGCTTAATTATGATAAAGCAGGCGAGATCGTTGGGCCAAGACATTTGAGCCCGTTCCGTGATGGCGTCCTGGCAGGATGCCCTGGCTGTAACCTTTCACCCTACAAAGGCAGGAGTAGTGCACAAACGCTTAGTCTTTTGTCGGCACCGGGCTCAGACGGCCCTTGCGAACGTAGTATTCCGTTCCACGCCAGTGAATGCGCCTTTTGGAAAAACTGACGGCCAGGATACAGAAAGCGAGGGCGTCCCAAGCCGGTACCAGCCACATCTTCCTCCGCAGCAGTGGATCTTTGAGGCCCCAAACTCCAACGGTCCAGGCCACGGCAAGCCGCAGCGCCACGTAAGCGCCCAGGAAGCCCGCTGTGCCTTCCCATGTGTGCTGGACGGCTGTGGCCAGCACCACCCACGGCAGAGCCTGCGTCAGGAGTCTTCCCAGTTGGCCCCACGGTCGCGAATTCCGAACGCCGACAGCCCACCGAAGCTGGTGTTTGACGGCGTCCAGTGCTCCCTGAGACGGCGAGAGTGTTGAGACCGTGTAGGGTATCAATTCGACGTCATAGCCCGTATCGACAATCCGCCTGCCCAGCTCGAAATCGTCTGAGAAGCAATCGGCAATCGCCTTGAAACCACCGATCTCCTGCAAGCGTTCGGCCCTGACGGCTGTTGTGGCCCCCAAGGCGAACCTTACTCCCTCCAACTGCCGGGCAACAATGACTCCGGCCAGGAAGTCCGAAGTGAGGCCAATGGCTTCAATTTCAGAACCCAGGTTGTGCTCCGGCTGCATGTGGTACATGCAGGTGACCGCACCCACCTTCGGATTTTGAAACGGGCCCACCACGGCGCGCAGATAGTCAGGCCTCACGCGGATGTCACTGTCACTGATCACCAGGATGGGGTATTGCGCTTCGCGCGACAAGCGGCAAAGTTTGCGGACCTTGCTGTTCCACCCCTTACATGAAGACCCGATGAGAAGACGGATCTCCCTGTCGGGATAATCGCCAATCAATTTTCGAATGACCGGAACCGCGGGGTCATCGGCGTCGGAGACACCGAACAGGATCTCGTACTCGGGGTAGTCCAGATTGCAAAAGCTGGCAAAATTCTCGTAGGCTTCCCTGTCAAGGCCCCGGACAGGCTTCAGGATGCTGACGGGAGGCGCAAAAGTGGGATTATGGTGGAAAGGACGGCGGAAATAAAACCATGCACTGACGAGCACCACCAGGTAATAAAGCAGTGAAATGATGGCGCCAACTGAGACAAACCACTCGATTAAGTGAGGATGCATTGCCATCGTCTTTTATCAAATGCAGACAAGCGCTACTCCAATGCACACGATGATTACGCCTGCCCACCTTTCTTTGTTAACATGCTCACCGAGCAGGAATTGTGCGCCCATGGCCCCAATGAAATAGCTGGCCGCCGTAGCAGGCACCACGAGGCTTACATTTGCCCAGGAAAGCAACGCCAGTAAAGAAAAGAACGCCACCGTCATCAACCCGATTCCGATCCACATCCACTTGATGCAAAACGCGCGGCCAAAAACGCGCAACAGGTTGGCGGGGGTGAAGCGTTTGACTTCGCCAATGGTTTTCATGGCTTGGGATAGGGAGAGATCTCCCAGTTGTCCCGCAAGAACCACAATCGCGATAAAGAGAGCCGTCCGAGCCGTCATCGGGTTTGCGTCGTGCTGGGGTGCGTGCCTCCCACCACGATCACTCCTATGCAGATCAGTCCTACGCCAATCCAGCGTGTGGTGGGAACGTGCTCACCTAGGAAGAAATATCCCATCAGGGCCACAAAAACATAACCGATGGCCGAGGCGGGAGACACGTAACTGAAATCCGCCCACGAAAGTACAAGCATGTAGCTCGCCAGGAAGAGTATCAACAACACAATCGCCAGCCAGACGGTTCCGCTCTCGAGCGCCCCGGCAAAGAAACTGATCACTTTCGCCGGAGCCCAGCTATGGAGTCCGCCAGACTGCTTCATGCCTTGGCTGAGCAAAACGTCACCCACAGAACCGAAGGTAACCATCAACGCCAGTAGAACAAACGTCTTGCTGCGCGACGTCCTTATTTCAGCCATGAACTCCCGTAGTTCAGAAAACTCAAGAATTTGACGGCGGCCCTGAAGCCAGGTCCATGTCGATCGCTGGCACGCTGATGGACGACGCAGGCTTCCGGGGGGCTTTGCGGGCAAACTTCAAGCGCTCAGCTCGTAAGCGAAGGAACTCGACCGATTCGTGATACAGGCGCTTCCTATCGTCGTTGTTCCACAAAGCCTTCCGCAAAATGCGCCATACAACGCGCGGCCTGAAATAGTACTCGTCGTAAAAACGGTTGACCGCATCCATCATCTGTGCGGTTCCGAGTCCGGGGTACTCGATGTGGGGTAGCTGGTGGCCGTTAGAATCCGACATAGGGTGATTCACCAGTTGACCGGCCTGCACCAACTGATCGTACATCTCCGTGCCGGGGTAACCGTGCGCGATGGACACCTGGATGGTTTCCGTATCGAGTTCCTTCGCGAAATCGATTGTGCGCTGGATGGTTTCAGGAGTTTCGCCCGGCAACCCGATAATGAAATCACCATGGATCGCGATGCCGACTTTTTTGCAGTTCTTTGCAAATCTGCGGCCCATTTCCGCGGTGGCGCCCTTCTTAATGTTCTTCAGGATCTGGTCATCTCCCGACTCGAAGCCCACAATGAGGAGGCGAGCCCCGCCGTCGGCCATCGCCTTCAGCGTTTCATAGTCGCCGTGAACGCGCGCTGTGCATGACCAACGGAAGCCCAACGGCTTGAATTTCTTTGAGAGCTCGATCACACGGTCCTTGCGGATATTAAAGGTGTCGTCATCAAAAAAGAATTCCTTCGCCTGCGGAAACAGCCTGACAGCCTGCCGCATCTCGCTCACGACATTGTCCACCGAGCGCGTGCGCCAAGCGTGGCCGGAGAGCGTCTGCGGCCACAGGCAGAAAGTGCACTGGGCCGGGCAACCGCGCGCAGAGTACAGCGAAACAAACGGATGCAGAAGGAACGGAACGTTGTAATTCTCAATCGTCAGGTCGCGCTTGCAAATCTCGGTGGCGAAAGGCAGGCGGTCAAGGTCGTCTGTCTGCAATTCCTTGCGAGGGGGGTTGTGGATGACCTTGCCATCCTTGCGATAGCTGATGCCGAGAATTTCGCTGAGCGGCTTGCCTTGCGCAAACTCGACCACGGCATAATCGAATTCGCCGCGGACAATAAAATCGATATCCTCGCTGGCCATCAGACTTTCGTTGGGCCTGACTTGAACGGGCGGCCCGACAAAGGCCACCTTGAGGCCAGGATTGGCCTCTTTCATCATCCGGGTCAGTTTCAGGTCGTTTTCAAAGCCGACGGCTGAAGTAAACAGGACGACGAACTCATAATCCTTTGAGATCGCAACAGTCTGTTGAGGCGTAATCTTGTGAGGGGGAGCGTCCAACAGGCGGCTCCCGGGCAGCATGCCCGCAGGATAAGTCAGCCACACTGGATACCAGTACGACTCAATTTCCCGGGTGGCCGGCCATCTCGAGCTTGCACCGCCATCAAACCCTTCAAAGCTAGGAGGATTTAGTAAGAGCGTCCTCAGCGCAGACCGCATAGCGACTCCTTCCTAAATTTCGGCTTCATCTTATGGAGTAGACCTTTACCCGCTCGAACGCCCTATTGTACACGATAGACATAACTTTGTTCGAATTTACTTCATATAAAAGGGGCAACAGATTGTCACCCAGCCTCAAATTCGATTCTACCTCGAGCAACCTAAACTGACCATCAACTTTTTCTTCCGGCCAATGTGACTTCACGGCCATTTCCCTGCCCTGCTAGTTCGACTCGAGCTTTCGCAGGGCGTCATGCGCGGTCTGATTATTCGGACTCAGCTTGAGGGCGGACTGGTATTGCTCAATCGCTTGCTGTTTTTGTCCTTTGAGTTCGTAAATTCGGCCTAGCCAGTCGTGCGCTGCGGCGTGCGGAGGGAAATCGTCTCGCGGGGGCGTCTTCACGAGATAGCTCTTCAGGTCTTCCTTCGCCTGGGTGAGAGCCTGGCCTTTCATGACGTCAGCCACGGCGCTGTAATAGTCCAAGCGCGGATCGGTTGGCGCAATCTGCGAGGCGCCTTGCACTGCAGCCTCGATGATCTCCGGTTTGCGGGCTGCCTCAAAGAAGTCCGCAACCTGGAAATACGCCCCGACGAACCCCGGCTTCGACTGCAGGACTTTTTGATATTCATTTTCAGCAAGATCGGTGTTACCCAGATCGCGCCAATATTCTGCACGCGCCAGGTCCCCTTCCATTGGATTGCGGGAAGCGATGGCCTTGACCTGAGCCCACGCTTTATCCTTATTGCCGCCCAGAAACCACGGAGCCTGAAGATAAAACTCCATCAAATCGCGGCGTGCCGCAAGATTATCCCCGTCCAACTGTACCGATGTCTCATATTCCTGTCTTGCTTTCCTCGCCAGCCAGAAACTGCGGGTTTTGTCCGCCTTCAAAGCGAGGGAACGCGCCAGCCAGAAGTGCGATTCAGAACAATCCGGTGACAAATTGACTGTGCGTTCAGCAAAGTTGACGGCCTGATCATAATTGCCGAGATCAAGGAAGGAGCGGGCCAGCCACAGGGAGGCTTGAACATCATTGGGATTCTTGGCGACCTCCTTCTGGAGAAGGGCTACCGTTTCAGCGTATTTCCCAGCTTCCAGGTCATTGGCGAGGGCAGGCCGAGCGGGACAGGGGCTGCCCGCAAGATCCCCCGACGCCCACCCGCGGGCACCCGAGATGAGGATACATAGCGATACTATAAAAATGTATATTTTTGGAGAAGTCATAAGTTAACAGGTTGAGAGGCGAAACCTATGGGGTAGCCTGAAGTGAGCCTCCGTTGTGGGAACTATCCATCGTCGAGCCATTTTAGCAAGAATCCGCGCAAATCGTACAGGGGTTTGTCAGCACACCGGACAACCCTCACATTACTTCGATGCATCGTTTCACAAGATGGCTACATCAATAATATAGCGAGGGATCAAAACCGTCTGGCGGCGGAGGTCTTCTTGTATTCGTTCGGAAGCCTAAGTCTGTGCTTATCTTGACGGTGGGAAAAGACCATGAGAGGATTATCTTTAGTTGTCATGTAGCAGGAAAGGATGATGACAAAACAATGAACGTGGACACTCACGTTGAGAACTCCGTTTGCACAGAGCCGGGTACGCTCCTGTTGCTCCGTCCGCGGGGGTTCTGTGCTGGTGTCATCCGTGCTATTGATGTTGTCCGCATGGTCCTGGAGAAGCTTGGTCCTCCAGTCTATGTCAGAAAAGAAATCGTCCATAACCGGTATGTCGTGGACGAACTGGCCAGCCAGGGCGCCGTTTTCGTGGAGAGCCTCGAGGAGGTTCCAAGCGGGGCAGCCGTTATCTTCAGCGCTCACGGAGTCTCTCCCGCTGTCCGCAAGGAAGCCCGCGAACGGCAGCTTCGCATTATAGATGCCACTTGCCCGCTGGTGACGAAGGTGCACCTGGAAGTAATCCGTTACGCTCGGGACCATTACACCATTGTCCTGATCGGCCACCGTGACCACGATGAGATGATCGGGACGCTGGGAGAAGCTCCGGAAGCCATCCGGCTGATCTCTTCTGTAAAGGACGTGGAAGCGCTCGAACCGCCTGACCCAAACCGCGTGGTCTACCTGACCCAAACCACTCTGAGCCTTGACGATACGGCGGAAATCGTGAGCCGGCTGAAAGAGCGATTTCCGGCCATCATCGGGCCGCCTGGGCAGGATATTTGCTATGCCACGCAGAATCGCCAGATGGCCGTCAAGGCCGTTGCTCCCAAGGCTGACGGAATCCTGGTGGTAGGCGCTCAAAATAGCTCGAATTCAAACCGGCTGGTGGAAGTAGCCCGGCGGGGTGGAACGGCGGCCTACCTGATTGGCAATGCCGACGACATCCTCCCAGAGTGGGTTAATGGCCGCCGTCGTATTGGTGTCACCGCAGGCGCGTCGACGCCTGAAGTCCTGGTCCGGCAAGTCGTGGACCGTCTCAAAGAGTTGGGCTTCACGCGAGTTGAGGAAGTCGAGTGGATTGACGAAGACGTCCGCTTCGCTCTCCCTGCGGAAATGAAGGTCTGAAAAGGCGCATAACAATTACTCGGGGGGTTCATGACACAGGAAGCGGAAATTGAACTCGAGTCGTTTAAGAATGAGCGCGCGACCAGAGTAGCCGACGCGGCGCTTGATCCTCGGGTTCAGCGCGCCATCAATCGTGCAACCCGGCATCTGCTTTCTTTACAGGCTCCGGAAGGCTACTGGGTTGGTGAACTCGAAGCTGATTCAACGCTTGAATCGGATTACATTTTTTTCCTCTACATCGTTGGCCAGTTTGATCCTGTTCGCGTAGCGAAGCTGGCCAATTATATCCGTCGCAAGCAACTGTCAGACGGAGGGTGGAATATTTACCATGGTGGGCCCTCCGAATTGAATGCCACGGTCAAGGCTTATGTAGCCTTGAAGCTGGCGGGTGATTCTCCGGAAGCTTCCCACATGGTGGAGGCGCGCCGCCGGATCCACGACCTGGGCGGGCTTGAGCAGACCAACTCCTACACGCGCTTCTATCTGGCTCTTGGCGGTGCCGTGAAATGGAAGCATGTTCCGGCCATTCCGCCGGAACTGATGCTGCCTCCCTCGTGGTTTTTCTTCAACGTTTACTCGCTTTCCTCCTGGACGCGGGCCATCGTGGTTCCGCTCACCATACTCTATTCTATCCGGCCACATTGGCCGTTGCCGGAACACGCCCGCGTTGATGAGCTCTTTCGCGACCCCTCCGGCCATATTCCTGCTTTCGACTGGGATAGCAAGGTTATTACCTGGCGCAACATGTTCTTGGCCATCGACCGCCTGTTCAAGCTCCATGAATCGCTGCCCTGGAAACCCTTGCGCAAGATTGCGTTTGCGAGCGCAAAGAAGTGGCTGTTGGAACACCTCGAGAGGAGTGAAGGGCTGGGCGCCATATACCCGGCCATGGTCAACTCGATTTTCGCTCTGCTGGCCATGGGATATCCCGCCGACGACCCCTTGACGGCGCGAGAACTGGGCCATTTGCGCAGCTTTGAAATCGAAGACAGCGACACGATACGGCTGCAACCATGCGTTTCGCCTGTGTGGGACACCGCCATCGTGATGTATTCGCTTGAAGAGGCGGGACTGGCCCCAGATCATCCGGCTCTGATTAAAGCAGCGCAATGGCTGCTGGATCGCCAGATTGTAGGGGCCGGTGACTGGCTGGTTAAAAACAGGGACACTGTCCCGGGCGGCTGGGCATTTGAATTCCGCAATGATTTCTACCCCGACGTGGATGACACATCGTTTGTAATGATGGCCCTCCAGCGCGTGGCCTACCCTGACAAGGCCCGGCTCAATCGTGCCCTTCAGCGTGGTGTGGACTGGTTGTTCAGCATGCAGAACCGCGACGGCGGATGGGGCGCATTTGATCGAAACAACGATTATTCAATCCTGACGCGTGTCCCCTTCGCTGACCACAACGCCATGATCGACCCCTCAACGGCTGACGTCACGGCGCGTGTACTGGAGTGCATCGGACGGCTTGGCTATCCGGCTTCTCATCCGGCGGTAAAGCGCGCGCTCGGCTTTTTGAAGAAGGAACAGACGGCAGAGGGCGCATGGTACGGGCGGTGGGGGGTGAATTATATCTATGGCACCAGCGGCGTGCTCCGAATGCTGGAAACCTTCGGGTTGCAACAAAGTCAGGAAGCCCAGCAAGGCGCCGACTGGCTCTGTGCAGTGCAGAAAAACAGCGGCGGGTTCGGAGAATCCTGCGCCTCATACAACAATTCTGCGCTGAAAGGACAAGGACCAAGCACGCCCTCGCAGACGGCTTGGGGGCTGATCGGTCTGCTGGCGAACCGCAAGCTCGATGATCCTGCTGTGGAGCGTGCCGTGCAGTACCTGCTGAACAAGCAAACTGATGAAGGATTTTGGAAGGAAACCGAGTTCACCGGCACGGGGTTTCCGCGGGTATTCTATCTCTGCTATCACTTATACCGCGACAGCTTTCCGCTGTATGCATTAGCGCGTTACCAGAACCTCCGAAAGAACCAGGCAAGCACAAAACCTGTTCCATTTTCGCCTGCCCCAGTGAAATCCGGAAATGGAAACGGAAAAAAGAATGGGAGAGCTTCATGAGATTTCCGCTCAGCATGACAGCAAGCCTAAGTACTTACGTGGCGGGAAAAAGGATTCATCGAATTGAAAAATTCCCTCTGGTCATGATGCTGGAACCGTTGCACGCCTGCAACCTGACCTGTACAGGATGTGGCCGGATTCGCGAGTATAAAGACACCATTCGTGACAAACTCACCGTTGAGCAATGTTTGAGTGCAGTGGATGAATGTGGTGCACCGATTGTTTCGATTTGTGGCGGCGAGCCAATGATCTATCCGGAACTGCCACGGCTGGTGCGCGAAATCCTGGATCGCAGGAGACACATTTACCTGTGCACGAATGGCATGTTCATCCGCAAGAAACTGCAGAACTATAAGCCGACTTCCCGATTTTTCTTTAATGTCCACCTGGACGGCATGGAAGAAACCCATGACATGTGCGTTGAGCGCGAAGGCGTCTTCCGTGAAGCGGTGGAAGCGATCAAATTTGCCAAAGACGCCGGATTCCAGGTGTGTACAAATACCACGATTTACAAGCAAACAGACCTGAATGAAATTGCGGAGCTGTTTGACTACATGCGCGGTCTTGGAGTCGACGGGCACATGTTGTCACCTGCTTACTCTTATCTTGCGGTGCAAACCAAGGAAATCTTCATGTCGCGCGAGGACATCCAGGAGAAGTTCCGGCAAGCCAGCGAACTCCTGCAGCAGTATAGCGTGATGACCTCGCCGATTTACCTTGAATACCTGCGAGGGGAGCGCGAGCTGGAATGCACCGCCTGGGGCAACCCGACTTACAATCCTCGTGGATGGAAGGGACCGTGCTACCTGATTACCGATAAGCACTATCCCACGTACAAGCAGTTTATGGAAGAAACTCACTGGGAGAATTTCGGGCCGGGAAAGGACCCTCGATGCGAGCACTGTATGGTCCATGTGGGCTTTGAACCTTCGGCGGTGCTGGGGGCTAATCGAACCTTGCCTGATACCTGGAAGCTGCTGAAGTGGCAATTGACAAGCCCGAAATACAGAAAGATCGGCAACGGCAATCATAACGGTAATCACAACGGCAACCATAACGGGAACGGACACGCAAGATGACGTCTCTTGTTACCGGTGCAAATGGCTTTGTAGGCAGCCACGTGGCTCGAATGCTTGTGGAACGCGGCGTTTCCGTTCGCGTTTTGGTGCGCCCGCAGAGCAGCCAGCGAGCACTTGAAAGTTTGCCGGTTGAAATGGTTTATGGAGACTTGCGTGACCCCCAATCCCTTGTGCGCGCTGTCGAGGGTGTCGAGCGGGTGTTTCACGTCGCCGCGGATTACCGCCTGGGCGCATCCAACCCCCAGGAGATTTACGATGCCAATGTGACTGGAACGCGAAACCTGCTGGAAGCTGCGCGCCGGGCGAGCGTGAAGCGTGTCGTCGTCACCAGCAGCGTGGCGACCATCGCAGTGGACCGCGGAAGCAAATTGCCGAGTGAACAGACGGTGGCCCGGCTGGAAGAGATGATCGGCCATTACAAGCGCTCAAAGTTCCTGGCCGAAAAAGAAGCCCTGCGCATGGCTGGCGAAGGCGTGCCCGTTGTCGTGGTCAACCCCACGACACCTGTCGGTCCCGGCGACTGGAAACCAACGCCGACGGGCCGCATTATCGTGGATTTTCTGAATGGCAGGATGCCGGCCTATGTGGAAACGGGTTTGAACTGGGTTCCGGTTGAAGACGTTGCCCTGGGCCACTGGATTGCTGCCGAATGCGGACACGTCGGTGAGCGGTACATTCTGGGCGGGCGCAACATGCTACTGAAAGAAATCCTGGATATCCTGGCCCGGATCAGCGGCCGTCCCAGCCCTCGGGTATGCCTGCCGCACGCCGTCGCGATGGCAGCCGGCTATGCCGATCAGGCTTTTTCCCGCGTGCTTAACCGCCAGCCGCGAATTCCGCTGGAAGGCGTTCGAATGGCCCGGCACAAGATGTTTGTTAATTGTTCGAAGGCGGTGCAGGAACTTGGTTTTGAGGCCGGCTCGGTAGAAGCCGCCCTGGAGCGCGCGGTAACCTGGTATGGGCAGAATGATTACATCCGCGCCAACGGCTCAAAAGCGGCAAGTTGCGGACAGGCGGCGTAGCCGGGCCGATGGTCACCTGTGTGAGAATTCTGGTAACCTTTGCGGTCGAATGGGAATTCAAGCCTTGGTCGCGCCTTCGCCGGTTCCGCAAGGCACAGAGGGGAACGAAGATTTTTCAGACCCGGATCGCCGAAAGTGGCATAGTCGTTGCTGTGACGGGCGTCGGCCCGGTCAGTGCGCTCCGGTCGGTTCGGGCGGCGATGGATGAAGCCCCCGATCTTTGCATTGCCTCGGGCTTGGCGGGAGGTCTCAAACACGAGTATCGACCAGGAGATGTTCTGGTGGCACGCGCGACTTGCTCGGAAGCCGGTGACGAAGCATTTGAAAGTGATGAACGGCTTTTCGAACTTGCAGTTAAGTGTGGAGCTAAGCCGGTGAACCGTTTTGTTTCCACAGAGCACGTGGTTCGAACGGCGAAGCGGAAGTCGGAGCTCCATCCTACCGCTGATGCGGTCGACATGGAATCTTTCACCATCATGAAGGAAATGAGCGCCTTGGGCGTCCCCTGTGTTGCAATCCGCTGCGTGGCTGACTCCGTGGATATGGAGGTGCCTTGTGATTTTGAACGCGCACTCGATGCTTCAGGGCACATCCGGATCCTTCCTGTTCTGGGGCAGGTCGCCAGTGATCCCAGGCAAGCATGGCCGCTGGCACGGTTTGGAGTGCGAAGTTCCCGGGCGGCTTCAGCACTTGCGCGTTTCCTCGATCGATGTGTTGCGCAATCAATTGAGCAAGAGGAGAGAATGGGCTTGAGCGTCCAGCAAAGCGGCTGATGACAATCTTAAGAACAGAAATCGGGGCTCAGCCGGAAGTCCAGCAGAGACAAAAGCGAATGTGGGCTGGCGTCTATCGCGGTCGCGGCCGAGTTGTGGCAGAAGAAGTGCCGGTGCCGGAGATCTCGGCCGGAGAAGTTCTGGTGCGCGTCCGCGCCTGCGGCATCTGCGGAACCGATATCAAGAAGATCAAACACGGGTTTCTGCCTCCACCCCTGATTTTCGGTCATGAAATCGCTGGTACGGTCGAGGCTGTGGGCGCGGGAGTCCATAAATGGCATCCAGGCGACCGCGTCCTGACGTTTCATCACATCCCCTGTGGCAATTGTTTCTACTGCAGGCAAAAACTCTTCTCACAGTGTCCGACTTACAAGAAGGTCGGCGTTACGAGTGGATTTCGGCCCAGCGGTGGCGGCTTTGCCGAATTTGTCAGGGTGATGGATTGGATAGCCGAAAGAGGGATGGTTGCGATTCC
Source organism: Terriglobia bacterium (assembly GCA_046705285.1). Classification (GTDB taxonomy): domain Bacteria; phylum Acidobacteriota; class Terriglobia; order UBA7540; family UBA7540; genus SCRD01. Next base: position 7,239 of record JBJKQK010000047.1, on the reverse strand, counting down.
GCCATCGGTCAGTTTCGAGGAAGCTGTCTTCGTTGAGCCGGTAAACACCTGCCTGAAGGCGATTTATAAAGCGCGTATCCAGCCGGGCGAAACAGTTCTGGTGATTGGGCAGGGACCCATCGGCATGCTGCTGATGCTGCTGGCGCTCATCCACTCAGGCGCAACCGTGGTAACCAGCGATCCCCTGGCGACGCGCCGCGAAAAAAGCCTTGCCCTTGGGGCCAACGAATCTTTCGATCCTGCGACCGGCGACATGCTGGAAGCGATTCGGGCTCGGACCTCCGGCCGGGGCGCGGATGTTGTGCTGGTTGCAGCTCCTCAGCGGGAGCTCCTGGAACAAGCCCTTGCACTGGCCCGGCCCGGGGGACGTATCCTTTTGTTTGCTTATAATGACCCGCTGTTGCGTGTGGAATTCCCTGCCGCGACGGTCGGTATTGACGAAAAAGAAATCCTCGGAAGTTATAGTGCATCATTTGATTTGCAGGCGGAGTCTGCACGGCTGGTTTTTGAACGTGTCCTTCCGGTTCGGGAATTAATCTCCCACCGATTTCCTCTTTCTCAAATTGAACACGCGGTGAGCCTGGCAGCCCATCCTTCCGAGGAGTCTCTGAAGATCATACTGGTGCCCTAATGGTAACTCATCCTGGCGGCGACATGAACGCTGCCGTGCTGTACGGTCGCGAAGACCTGAAAATCGAGCGGATCCCTATACCGAATCTGGCTCCCGACGAAGTTCTTGTGCGGGTGAAAGTAGCACTGACCTGCGGTACGGATTTGAAAGTCTGGCGGCAGGGCTATCACGCCAAAATGATCGTTCCTCCCGCTGTCTTCGGCCACGAACTCTCCGGCGTTGTCGAGGCTGCTGGAAGCGAGGTCGGCGATGGTTTGCGGCCGGGCGCCTGGGTTGTGCCGGCCAATTCCGCTCCCTGCAACAATTGCATTTTTTGCCGAAAAGGCCAGCCAAACCTCTGTAACTCGCTCCTGTTCAACAACGGGGCCTATGCGGAATACATTCGTATTCCGGGCCGCATCGTCCGGGAGAATACCCTGGAAATTCCTGCACACGTTCCTTTTCGCGACGCCGCACTGGTTGAGCCGCTCGCGTGTATCCTGCGAGGGATCGAAGAGACCGGCATTCATCCGGGTGATACGACTGTGGTTGTGGGGTGCGGTCCTATCGGCCTGAAGTTTGTCCGGATACTTTCCGTTCGGGGCGTACGCGTGATTGCTCTGGGCAAGCGGAAGAGCCAGATTCGTGCCGCGGAGCAACTGGGTGCATACGCTGCCTTCAGTGTTCCGGAGTTGAACAACCCGGTGGTTGCCGTTCGCCAGCTTACTGAAGGCGGTCACGGTGCCGATTCGGTAATCGAGGCTGTCGGTATTCCCGAAACCTGGGAGTGGGCGGTCCAGATGGTGCGCCGTGGAGGCACCGTCAATCTTTTCGGCGGCTGCCCGCGCGGCAGCCAGGTTCAGTTTGATCCCTCAGTCCTGCATTACTCTGAAATCACCATTCGTTCCACCTTCCACCACACGCCCGAATTCTTCCGGAAGGCGCTGGAAACCGTTGCCCGTGGAGAAATCCGGGCCTCAGACTTTGTAACCGGTGAAATTTCGCTCGACGAATTACCACGCTTCTTTCAAAAGATGAAACATCGGAATGGCGAGTTGAAAATGGCTGTCATCCCCTAGGCGGACGTCAGACCGGCAATACGTCCAAGACATGATCCGCTCCGGGAGTTTGGCTGCACCCGCGTTATTTGGTGTGGCGTGCGATTGTGCCATCCAAATGAATCTCCACTTCCGCAGGTTTCAAGCGGTTTCCTAACAGATTGATTTAACATGACTTATCGGTTTATCTCGACGACGAATTATGGTGACCTGACGAAAAGGCCTCAACAAAGTCGCCATTTAATCATCTGAAGCTTGCCGAAATCCAAATCCAGATATATCCTAGGACATAAGTCAGGGTCCAGCGTAACTGCGGTCAGCAGTCAGGAGGGGGGGTCCGCAAGAAGAATCGAAAAGTCGGGAGAAGATTCGTGTCTGCAATCGCCATCGTGGCGAATGAAGGAATTTTCAGAACGGGAAAGGAATCCGATCATGACCCTACTCCGGAAGGACCTGAAAGATTCTAGACGTTTGGAAATGACGCATTATGTGCTGGCGACTGTCAAGTCGCTTTGGCCGGCCATCGAGTTCTGCCTGCTCCTGTTGCTGGCTGCGAGTTGCGCATATGCGCAGGCTGCGGCCGAATACGGGTCGGCAACATCAGGTATAGCCACCAGCATGAGTGGAATCAACCTGATGAACAAAGTCAAGTTTCCCGACACGTCGCAGAAGAATTCAAGCATCATCATGAGCCAGCCTTCGGCGAATTCGAAAGGAAGTCCGAACTATATTCTGGATTCCCTGAAGCAGGGTTCCGTGGCTGCAAACAGGAAGGCTTTTGAACAACACGCTGGCAAGAATGCTGCCAAACTTATGCTTAGGTCTACTCCAACCGGCGCCGATGTGAAGATCGATGGAAAGATGGTTGGTAAGACGCCAATTCTGCTGGTTCTTCCTCCCGGTCGATATGATGTGGTCATGGACGGAAAACGGATGGATCGTGCAGAGCAAAAAATCGACCTCCTGCCTAAGGAGACACGCGAATTCCTGCTTCCTCTCAAGCAACTCTATCCCACTGAGGTCATGATTCACCTCCACTAGGTTGCAGAGCGGTTTGGAGGGGGTACAATATGGGCGGTCCGACATTTGACAGACAGGTTTTTGTAAAGAAGCAGCCAAAGGATCGGCCTCCGTCTCGTAACGTCTTGCCGGGGGCAGCAGTCCTCTTACTTGTAGCTGCGCTGGCGTCCTTTGCAACCTATCGGTATGTGAAGGCGGGCGGCGGAGCGCCTTCAAACCCTGCCGATACTGCCAAGATCAAGGAACTCCAGACAAAGCTTAAGCAGACTGAAGCCCGCCTTGCAGAGGTAGAGAAGCAACGCCGCGCCGCGCTTGCCTCACGCGCTGCCGATGCTGGTTCTGAAACGGATGCCAAGGCCAAGTCCTCTGAACTGCATCGTTCGGAGATTACAGAATCTACTCCTGTCGCCGACGGCCACGTAGCACGTGCTGCGCGCCGTTCTGCCGTCTCCTCGGCGGATGCTTTGAACCATTCCACTGTGAACGAAGCAACCTCCGCCATTTCTCACAACTCTTCGCCTTCTTCTCCCGATGCAAGCCGGGCGGCAACCAAACTCAACGGGCAAGTCGCAGGCGCTCAGGCGGCCTCGAATAAGAAGCTGGCCCTTCTTCAGAATGGCCTGACGGCCAACCACCAGGAATGGCAGGCGACAACGAACCGCTTGGGCGATGTTGTGGGCGAGCTCGATACGCAGCGGAGCGCCATTCAGAAAAATCAGAACGGGGTCAACTATCTCCTGGAGAGAGTTCATCGGAGCGACATCGCCTTCAGGCTCAGGAAGGGAGCCGGACTTCAGCGCGTTGGCCCGATATCAATGGAGCTCAGCTCGACGAGCGTGAAAGGCCAACATTATAGCCTTCGGATGATCGTGGACGACAAGTCCGTCGAGTTGAAGAACCGCGCCCTCAATGAGGTTATCGAGTTTTACACTACCCTCAGCAAGTATCCTCTTCGTTTAATTGTCTTCCAAATTGACAGAGGCCGGGTGTCAGGAACCCTGGATGTCCCATTCGCTTTAGGCCAGGAAACCAACAATCCTCAGTTTCATGAATTGCACGAAAGGTAGGAGAGTGGCACGAGCGGCAGATGGCTTGCCGTGAGAGCCCGCAGAGTTAAGCCGAAGAAGGCCATACCAGCGTGCCGCTACTACCATGCCTCTTCCCGCTTTTGGGTTTTGTAATCTGTTCCCGATCGCCGGGGGTGACACCCATCCCAGATTCTGCTTTGACTTCCTTGCCGGAAGTGTCCATAATCGGCGCCGTAGCTGATTGATGGCAGAGCGAAAGATTAAATAAGGACCTCGTCAACACATTCTTGAGAGACCAGGAGATTCAAGCAATGGGTGTGAGCCGTGCGCGTGTGCCAATACTTTTTTCATTGTTTCTGATGGCCGTCTTTCCAATGAGTTCCAGTTCGCGAGAGATAAATCCTGCACTGCTTCACCATAGCTGGCCAGCCCAATGGATTGCGTGTCCCGGCAGCCCGCACCGTGGGTTTGGCGTCTACTATTTTCGCAAAGATTTCTCCCTACCCGTCAAGCCCGAACATTTCGTCATCCACGCCAGCGGCGACAACCATTACCAGCTTTTCGTCAACGGCACACGGGTTTTTGAGGGGCCGGCGCGAGGCGACCTTTTTCACTGGCGATATGTAACACTTGACATTGCCCAATACCTGCGCCCAGGCCAAAACGTTCTGGCGGCCGTTGTTTGGAATTTTGCCGAACTTGCGCCGATGGCACAGATGAGCAACGAGACGGGGTTGATCGTGCAGGGCGATGGAGCGCAGGAGTCGATGGTCGATACGAATGCGGGTTGGAAGGCGCTTGAAAGCCGTGCTTTCCAGATGATTCCGATTAACCACAGGGCGATTCCCTTCTATATGGTGGTCGGTCCGGGGATACGGGTTGATGCCTCCAAGGTTCCGTGGGGGTGGCAGGATGTTGGCTTTGACGATTCCGCATGGAAGCCCGCGGAAACGCTTGTGTATGGCGGGCTGCGCGGAATTCAGGACAGCCATTCCAGATGGATGCTGGTGCCAAGAAATATTCCTCTGATGGAGGAGAAGCTCCAGCGCTTGGTGAGCGTGAGACGTTCGCAAGGAGTCCAGGTTCCGAAGGGCTTCCTGAAGGGACATGCACCAATCACGATCCCTGCGCATACGACAGCCACGTTGCTGTTCGATCAGACCTTTGAGACCACCGCCTATCCGGAGCTTGTGGTCAGCGGAGGACGCGGCTCGGTGGTAACGCTCACCTATGCCGAGGCGCTGTGGAAAGGCCGCGAGAAAGGCAACCGGAATGTGATCAAAGGGAAAAAGATGGTGGGTATGGAGGACCAGTTCCTGCCAGATGGTGGCAATCGGCGAATGTTCCGGCCTCTCTGGTGGCGAACTTACCGCTACCTGCAAGTTGCTGTTCGAACCGGAGATGAGCCGCTGAAACTTGACGACCTGCGTGGAATCTTTACGGCGTACCCCTTCAAAATGCGCGCGAGCTTTGAGAGTGACGATCCGACTTTGCAGAAAATGTGGCAGGTAGGTTGGCGCACTGCGCGGCTCTGCGCCCACACAACCTATATGGATTGCCCATACTATGAGCGGCTGCAGTATGCCGGGGACACCCGTATTCAGATTCTGATCTCGCTTTACATGACCGGAGACGATCGACTGGCCAAGAATGCGATTGCCCTGTTGAACGATTCTCGCATTCCTGAAGGCATCACTCAGAGCCGCTATCCCTCGCATCTGCCGCAGTTCATTCCGCCGTTCTCGCTCTTCTGGATCGGCATGATGCACGACCTCTGGTGGTATCACGGCGACACCTCATTCCTCCGCCAGTTCCTTCCGGGCATGAGGGACGTGCTCGGCTGGTTTGGCCGCCGCATGAGCCCTTCCGGTCTGCTGGGACGGCTCGACTGGTGGGACTTTGTTGACTGGACTCCACAGTTCAAGGACGGCGTACCGCCGCAAGAATCGAACGGGCAATCTTCAATTCTCAGCCTGCAATTCGCTGCCGCGCTCCAAAATGCCGCCGACCTTGAATCGAGTTTCGGCAGCGCATATTTTGCCGAGCATGACCGAGTACTGGCGCAAAAGATCGTGCATGCGGTCTATGCAAAGTGCTGGGATAAGTCGCGTGGTCTGCTGGCGGACACCCCAGCACGCAAGGACTTCAGCCAGCATGCCAATATCCTCGGCGTGCTGACCAACGCCATTCCCGTTCAAGACCAGAAACGGGTGATGCAGAAGGTCCTGACGGATCCTACGCTCGCCCAGTGTTCCTACTATTTCCGCTTTTACCTGTTCCGGGCAATGAAAAAGGCCGGCCTGGGCGATGATTACCTCAGCCAGCTAGGTCCCTGGCGCCAAATGCTTAAACTTGGCCTGACGACATGGGCTGAATCACCTCCGGCTACGCGCTCACGCTCAGACTGTCATGCCTGGAGCGCACATCCGAACTTCGATTTTCTGAACACGGTGGCCGGCATCGAGCCCGCTGAAGCGGGATTCCGCAAAGTTCTCATCCAGCCGAATCTGGGCACGCTAACGCACCTTATGGCTACACTCCCTGTTCCGCAGGGCGAAATCGCCGTCAAGTATCAGCTCGAGGATGGGGTTCTGACTGCCGACATTACTCTGCCGGGCGGCATGACGGGCTCGTTTGTCTGGAAGGGACAAAGGCTGGCACTTCACTCCGGAGAGCAGCATCTCCAGATCACGAAGCGATAGACGATAGGTCCCGGGCGCCCACCTTGCAGGCTTGTTTGCCCCGAACGCCGGCACGGCGCCTCAAGGGCTTCGACGTTTTTTCAGCATTGTAGCTGATTCGATAGCCAGGAGGCTTTCAGGCCGGAGCGTGAGAGGCCTACTAAGAGGTCGGGCGAACCGCGGTTGCCCTGGGTCCCTTTGGGCCGTTTTCCATGTCAAATTCCACAGCATCGCCTTCTTTTAACGTGTCAAAGTTAAGGTTCTGCAAGCTGCTTCGGTGGAAAAAGATCTCACGGCCCTCCGCAGAACGGATGAAACCAAACCCCCGGTCGCGAATAACTCGCTTGACTGTTCCTTGCATAGACACCTCACGCGCGGATCGAAGGGTAGTTAGAGTCGCAGGCCGGAGTCGGTTTTTCTCGCAGGAAATACCGGTCGGAAAGAAGTTCCCTTCGTCGCATCGGCTTGAATGTAACAGCGCTCCGGACATTTGTCAAACAGCGCCCCCAAGGCGTACCCCCTGAAAGCGCTCGCAAACCAATACTGACGAAAGCGCCGCCATCTCAGGCTAGTGCAGTAGTTACCGTACGAGGCAGCCGCCAGCCCTGCGATCGAAGGTCACACGGCAACAGCACCCACCGCAAAACTGACTCCCTATAGCGGTCGCCCGCCTGTGGCTTCGCTGAATCGCACTGCGCACGGTTTGACCTTTCGCGGCGCCGAATCGGTGATAGACTTTTTTCATAACGCTTCCCGGAGGTAGTCGCATGTCAAAAGACAATCTGTCACGACGTAAATTCCTTCACGGAATCGCCGCAGGATCAACGGCGGTCGCCGCAGCT
>JBJKQK010000046.1:0-28513 GCA_046705285.1 Terriglobia bacterium | reverse complement strand
CCCTCAGGAAGAAACCTTCGCAAGACTTCCCAGTCCTCAAACTCGTCCATCGCTATAGGTCTGCTCATGGCCGCCATTCTATCGACTTCGGCGAGAGAATGCAAGCCTTAGGTTAACGCTTATTTGGCGCAAGCCATGGGAGAACAGGCCATAATGCCCAGGACCAGCCCTGAAAGGGCGAAAAGAATCATCGAAGCCAGGCGGCAGTCTTACGCCCCTCCGGGGCTGATGGGGCTCGGATACTGGTTCGAGTCACACGGCTGGCGCCGTGGGCTAAAGTCTTCCGGCCCTGCGGACCTGCAACGTGGGTTGCCTTCAACTCGTGGTTTACATGCCTCCATTTCCTTGCCATTGCCAGATACATTGTGTGTCGATCTCGCGAAGCGAGGGCTCTGCAGAGGGCTGGCCTTGAGCCGGCGAAAATTCCCTGGGGAAACGCAGACCCCAAAGGATCGGGGTCTGCTCCAGCCCCGTCGCAAAAACCGCGACATGTGCGATACCCGCCCTCCATGTGCTACTTCGTCGTAAAACTCAGCGTCGACGTGCCCGGGGAGTTCGTGATGCTCGGCGTCGGGTAGGCCGTCCCGCAAGCTGAGCCAGCCTGGTACAGCGTCGCCAAGAAGTCAAAGTCGCCATCGGTCGGCAGGCTGGAAGCGAGAATGGTGGTTTTGATGTCGGACCTCACGGTGGCAAGGAACGAGTTGCCGTTTGCCAGAGTGACATTCTGCAGACAGAGCTGCGTACCTGCCGGTGATCCGCCGGTCGAGATCAGATTCGTAATCGGGCTGAAATTTGCTGGATCAAGCTCCCCGGCCGTTGTGTAGGTTTGCACCGGATTGCCGGTGGAATTAGATTCCCAGTTGGAATCCAGTCCGATAGCCAGGTCGAATGAGAGCGAAGCTGCACAAGTATTCGCAACAAGTCCGTCTACAGAGATTTCTCCCGGATTGCTGGACTGGACTACTCCAGTACTGTTTTTCACGTTCACTACGACGCTTGTGAGATCAAGTCCCGTGTCCTGAGTCGTCTCGAATGAGTAAACGAAGAGGCACGCAGACGTCGAATTGAGCAGCCTGATGTGAACCTGGATTGTGGAAATTGTGTCCAAGTGCGCGCCCGATGGCACTGTCTGTTCATTGAGGTTGCCCACGATGTCCTGAGCACCCTCGGGTATGTTGGCACAATTGATCGAAACCGCCACCGTTGAGTTATCAGTCCACGAGGTTCCGCTCACGCTAAATCCGCTCGGGTCAGGGGAGAACTGTACAGGGGTTCCTGCTCCACTCTGCACCAGGTTGAGGCCAACCGGATATGTTGGAGACTGCCCGCTCTTTCCGGCCAAGTCCGCCAAGTTCAGGTTGAACTGCGCGAATGCACCGCAAGGGTAGTTCGTGCCGACAACCGTGTACCAAAGCTGGATGGTGCCGCTCGGCACACCGTTGTTAATGATAATGGGAGTAGGCTGACCAGCTGGAATTGTCACTGTGGACACAATGTTGTCATTAGCCCGCGCCAACCCACTTGCTAATGTGAGCAAGAGAATCGAACCGAAAACCACTACGAACTTCTTGAGCTTCATCTCGAAATTCCTCCTCGGAGGCCCGGGTGGCCGGGCTCGTCCATTTTTTTCAAGGTCTTTAAACCGCTTCGTTTGCGATTTGCGGCTGCATACATCTATTCGATATAGGCCGATATGTATAAGACTTCCCCGCCGGGTCCATGACGGCACACAGCGCCGGGGCACGCTGTCACTCCCGCCAATTCGGCCGCACTCAACCCCTGCCGCCAGACTGGCGTTTTCAGTGTTCAGTGGTTTTTAGATGAAGCTCTTTTCAGTTCAAAAGGCCAAAAATCGAAGCGCTGTTGCTCTCTAACCCTCTCCCTGACGTATCATCTTTCGCCTCCGCTTTGTGCCCGTCGATCCGGGCACATCCACTCCACATCAGAAGGTTCGCCCAGGGGCAAAACAGCAAGTGCGCAATTCGGCCTTTGTCCTTTGTCTCATCCAGTTCGCTTGTGACAGGAGAGTATCGGAGCAAAGCGAGCGATCAACCTCTGCGACAGGCGACCCGGCGGGGCCAGGGAAATGGAACTGATTGAGTCCGCGCCCCAGCGGATATACTGGCTCTATGACTACCTGGGAACAAAGCCGTCCCCTCATGGGAAACAATCATAAACGAAAGGCAGATAGGGTCAATCGGGTGGATACACGAGATGAGCGGCAGGCAAACACCTGATATAGCCTCTGTTATTGCCTGGAAACGAAACTCGCCGGCACTTTGCCAGAACGCGTGTGGCGCCCCTTCTCAGTACTACGACAGCAGGCCGTGATGCCTGAGCTTTTCCTGTTGACTATTCGCTTTTTATTCGCCTATGATGACAGGGTGCGCGGGGCAACAATTCTTAACAGGAGGATTCGATGACGATCAGTGATGCATTCGTATCTGAGCTTGAGCTGGAAATAGCAAGGACACGCAAGACGCTGGAGCGGGTTCCGGCTGATAAAGCCGACTACGTGCCGCATCCGAAATCGATGCCGATGGGCAGGCTGGCGGCGCATGTGGCCCAGTTGACCGTATTCGGCCTGACGGTGCTGACCACACCGGAACTGGACTTTTCATCCGGCAGCTACAAGCCGCTGCCTTTTGAGTCAGCCGGGCAGATTGTGAAAGCGCTGGAGGAAGGCGCGGCGAAAGTCCGCGCGGCCCTTGCCAGCACGACAGATGAAGCCTGGCAGCAGAACTGGAAGCTGGCCTTCGAGGGCAAGACAGTTTTTGAGGCGCCGCGGCTTCTTGCCTATCGGGCGATGTTCTTAAACCACATGATCCACCACCGTGCACAGCTCGGCGTCTACCTGCGGCTCAACGACATTCCCGTGCCCGCTACCTATGGGCCGTCGGCAGACGAGCCGTTCGGAGGATAAGTCACTCCCGCGGCGGGAACGGCAAGTGTGCGGCTGCACAAAAGTCCGGCGCTCACAAAGCGCTGCCACAGTTGCGATCAGGGAGCCTTTTTCTCTGCTGCGCGTTTGAGCGTCACGTCAGACTCGCCCCACGGGCCTTCCACTTTCAACTGGATGGTGTCGCCGGAAATCGTTCCTTCGTGGTCGATATCGTTATCGTTGAAGTGGGTCTTGAATGAAAGGTGGTCGCCATTCACCTTGCCGTCGCTGATGGGATTCTCACCGTTGGGAGTTTCCACCGTGCCGGTCAGCTTGCTGCCTTCAGCGTGGAAGTTGAAGACCAACTGGAAGTCGCCGTTGGGGCCGCTGATGGTACCTTCCCAGCGGCCGTTGACACCTGCGGCCAGGCTGACTGCCGCAGAGAGCAGGATCAGTATTCCCGCCGTCATGACATGCCGAATCATGGCCGATCTCCTTTATGCTGTTTTTCCCGGAAGCTCTGGCTGGTTCGGAGAATACCGCAGGCAACAACCGAAGTCAACGTGCGCGAGCCTGCAAAGTTCCCGGACGGCTGGCCCGCAACCTGCCCCGGCGCGAGGGAATCCGGCTAGTGGACCGGCATGCCGCCACGGCTCTTGGGCCGCTTCATCAGGAGAATTGCCGGCATAACGACGACGAACAGGATGGCCAGGAACAGATAGGTGTGATTGAACGACAGCATCGCCGCCTGGCGCTCGACCATGCCAAACAGAGCCGCATAGGCCCGGCGGGACGCAGTGGCCGCGTCCGAGCCGGTGCTCATGAAGAAAGCGCGAAGGTTCTGGAACATCATCTGGGTTTGCGGACTGTAGGGATTGACGTGGCGGCCGAGGAAATTGGTGTAATGCTGCTCGCTGCGCGCCACAATGGTGGTGGAAAGAGCAATGCCCATGCTGCCGCCGATGTTCCGCATCAGGTTAAAGATGCTGGTGGCGTTGCCCATTTTTTCGTTCGGGATCGGGTCCATTGTGACCGTCGTGAGCGGCACAAACAGGAATCCCAGGGACAAACCTTGCAGGAACTGGGCCCAGAAGATTTCCCAGTAGCCGACATTCAGGTTCAGCAATCCCAGCAATACCAGTGAGGCGGCGCAACCTATCACGCCGATCACCAGAAGCTTGCGCGCGTCGAATCGGGACATGATGACCCCGACAAACGGCATGGCAATAAACGACCCCAGTCCTCTTGGAAACATGGCGATTCCAGCCTGGAGCGCGGGATACCCCAGAATGGTCTGAAGAAAGATGGGCAGGATCACCAGGCTCCCATAAAGGACAAAACCCAGGATGGTCATGAGGAAAACGCCGGCGCTGTAGGTTTGTTCCCTAAAAGCCTTCAGGTCGACCACCGGATGAGCGACCACAAGCTCATAAACGATAAAGACGATCAGAGCGACGGCGGAGATGATGGCCAGCCTCAAGATGAAGTCCGATGAGAACCAGTCCTTCTCCTGCCCCTTATCCAGCACGATCTGCAATGCGCCCACACCAACGGCCAGCATTCCGATGCCCCAGTAGTCAATGCGGCTGGTTGCCCGTTTGATGTAATGAGGATCAAACACAAAGAGCTGAGTCATGATGAGCGCGAGAATTCCAACCGGGATGTTGATGTAGAACACCCAGCGCCAGCTATAGCTGTCGGTGAGCCAGCCGCCAAGTACCGGGCCAAGCATGGGCGCCACGACGATTCCCAGCCCCCAGAAGCCCATGGCCTTGCCGCGGTCTTCGGGTGGAAAAGATTCCAGCAGGACCGCCTGGGAAATAGGCTGAAGGCCGCCACCGCAGGCTCCCTGGATAATCCGGAATAAAATCAGCAGAGGAAGGTTGGGAGCCAGCCCGCACAGGAATGATGCCGTTGTGAAACCCGTCACGGAGGTCATCAGCATGCGCTTCCGCCCAAAGTAGTTGGAGAGCCAGCCGGTGATGGGGAGAACGATGGCGTTGGCAACCAGGTAGGAGGTCAGCGTCCAGGTGGCTTCATCCACCGATGCTGACATGCTGCCGGCAATGTGCGGCAACGAGACGTTCACCACCGTGGTGTCGAGCACTTCCATAAAGGTGCTCAGCATCACCGCAATGGCGATGATCCAGGGATTGACCTTGGGTTGCCCGAATTCTTTTTCGTTCGCCATGGTCAGGTTGTTTTGGGAGTGAGCCCTGCGGCGCAGATGATGCTGCTGGTTACGGTTTCAAGGCCGAGAGCCGACGAAATAACCAAGTGATAAAGGCGTCGATCTTTCCAGTCTCGATTGAAGAAACGGTGGATGTATGCCGCTCGTCGCCGGTCCATCTCGTCCATGACCCGTTCAATGTCACAGTCCGGGGCCAGCCGCTGGCGCAGCCGCTGGATTTTCTCTTTTCGCGGCCCGAAGACGGAAACGTGAAAAACGTTTTCCTGATGGCGAAGGAGGCACTGGCTGCCCCGGCCGACAATCACACATTGGCCGAGTGAGGCTGCTTCCCGGACAATCTCTCCCCCGATGGTCGCCATGGCCTCGGAGTCGATGACGTCAGCATTAACGCTGGAAGCGACCCCCTCGTAGCCGCCGCGCCACAAGGCCTTGACCAGCCGATGGAACCATGGGTCGATCGATTCATCGAAACGGGCCGCGACCTCTGCATCGATTTGCGCCCGCCGGGCTACCTCGATGACCAGCGAGTTGTCCACCAGTTTCCAGCCCAGGCGTCTGGCCAGCATTTCTGCAATCAGTCCGCCGCCGCTGCCGTATTCGCGGCTGATGGTAACAACGTTAAACATTGCAGCCCCTCTAGTTTTTGGTGATCACCGTAGGTTCTACAGACATTCCAATGCGCAGAAGGTGCTGTTTGTCCTGGCCCGGATCGAAGACGATCCTGACGGGAATGCGCTGTACGACCTTGACGTAGTTTCCCGTGGCGTTTTCCGGCGGGAGCAGGCTGAACTTCTCGCCCGTAGCTCCGGCAATATTGAGCACATGGCCCTTATAGTCGCGATCGTAAGCATCCACATGGATGGTGGCTGGATCTCCGGGCCGCATATCTTTCAGCTCTGTCTCTTTGTAATTGGCGGTGACGTACAATCCCGTGACCGGCACGATTGCCATTAAATCCTGGCCCACCCCAACGTTCTGCCCAGGCTCGACAGATTTCTTGCCCACGATGCCGCTGACCGGTGCGCGGATGGTGGTATAGTCCAAATTCAGTTGCGCCTGGTCAAGATTGGCTTTGGCGATCATGGCGGCTGCTTTGGCCGCGGCTGCATCAGCGCGGCTGACTTTGACGTGTCGAGGCCCGTTGTAGGACGCCCGGAGGTCGGCCTGGGCCTGCGCCAGACGGGCTTTCGCCAGGGAAACCTCCTGGTCGGCAGCCGAGGCAGCTGACTGCGCCCCTATCACCGCTGCGGAGTCGGCCTCGGCTGTTTGCAGTGCGTGGTCGTACTGCTGCTGGGAAACTTCGTCTTTCTTGACGAGCAGTGCGTAACGCGCCAGATCCGACTTGGCCTTGGTGTAATCCGCCTGGGTCTGCCGGACCCTGGCCTGGGCGGCAAGGTACTGCTTTTGCGAGGCGAAAATGGCCGCCTGAGCCTGCTCAACTCGCGCCTCGGCTGAAGAGATTCCGGTTGTGGAATTGACGAAAACGATGGGTACGCCGGCGCCGGCAGCCTGAGCACGCGCCTGGGCCATTGCGTAATCGGCCTGGGCACGCTCAACCGCCACCTTGTAGTCTGTCGGATCAATCCGAACCAGTACTGCACCCTTCCTGACGGACTCGTTGTTCTCGACCTCAACGGCTATGACATGGCCATTGATGCGTGAACTGATGGGATAAATATTCCCGTCAATCTGAGCATCATCGGTCGATTCGTGCGTGGAATAATATCGCCAGACGAATATTCCACCCACAACCAGCACCAGGGCGACCCCGAGCAGAAGCCACTTGGCCTTTGGATGAAGTTGAAAAAAAGAGCGGCGCTCTCCGGGCTCGGACGTGCCGCCCTTGTTTTCGCCGTTGACTCCCAGAACTCTGGTGGCTTCTGGCATTACTTGTTTCCTCCAATCATTTGCTTGAACGCCTGCTCCGCGAGACCGAGGGCGCGTGCCAGTGACGCCTTGGCAACGTTGTAGCGATAGAGGCTCGAAATATAGTTTTCGTCAGCCGTCGCAACCGCCTCTTGTGACTGCACGACTTCAAGGCTGTTGACTACTCCGGCAGCAAACCTGTCCCGGGCTTCTCTTAACTGTTCATGTGCCAGGGTTTGAGTGCTTCTGGCGACACGAACCTGATCTTCCGCCGATTTCAGGTCCAGGAAGGACGTCCTCACCTGGTACTGGATCTGGTTGTGCAGGTCTTTGAGTTCCGATTCGCGTTGATGCAGCAGCGCATTCGCCTCCATCACGTCACCGCGAACTTTTCCACCTTGAAAAAGCGGGATTTTCAGGTTGGCCTCAACCGTGTAGGTACCGTGGGAATTCCCGGGACTGGGCCCGATGTCTCCGTAATCCGCATGGAAATTCACGGAGGGCAAGGCCTCGCTGCGGGCCGCCTTCTTTAACGCTTCGGCCGCATGAACTTGGGCAAGCAGGCTCTTATAGTCGGCCCGCGTCGCGAGGGCCCGGCTGAGCGCTTGATCCAGCGTGATGGGAGGAGGTGGTGTGTAGGGAACCTTGCTTGTCAAGCGGAACTTCTGCGCCACGGGCAGTCCGATGGCTCTTGCCAAGGTAAGTTTTTCTGTCTGAAACTGATTCTTGAGGTAAATCAGCCGTTGCTGCTCTGCCTGCAGTTCCACCTGGCTGCGAAGGACATCGATTCCGGGCACCATGCCGGCTTTCTTCATATCGACTGCGCGGTCATAGACCGCCTGAGCGGTTTTGACCTCAGCCTGAGCGGCGCCAACCCGGCTGGAGCCTGCTACTGCCTCCAGGTACAGGTTGGCGGACACCAGAACCACCAGGTCGCGCGCGTTCTGATACGTATACTGGGCGGCCTTGACGTTATCTCTTTCAGCTCTCTCCTGGTGAAGGTCCTTGAGATCCAGAACGGGCTGGTCCACGTACCCCCGCACGTCAAAGACGCTGAAGGGACCAATAATGGAAGGTATTCCTGGAAAATTGGGGAACCCGAGAGCTTTCAGGTTAATCTGTTCGCTCGTCTCAGACGTTCCTGCCGAAATCTGGGGGAGGAGTCGGCTGAGAGCACGAATCCGGGCCCCGCGCGCCTGAAGCGTGGCTTGGGAGCTGAGAAGCAGACCCAGGTTGTACCTCAGCCCGTGCTGAATCGCGTCGAGCAGTGAAAGAGACACGACTCCACGGTTCGCGGAACCCGGCGGAACACCACCCAGATAGGGATTTTGCCCCGTTCCCCCCTGTATCGATGCCGGTGAGGCTGTCCCGTCTGATCCCATCCCCTCCTGGCCGGCCGTGTAGGCACCCATGGCGGAACCACTCTGAGCCGCTGCATAAGTACAGCTACAGAGGAGTAACGTCACTACAAGCATTGCGGTCTTTGTTCGTGCGCTGATCATCACGCTGAGATTCCTCTCCAAACGAGATCAAAGATAAAATTGATATCGGATTCAACATCCTTTTTAGACCAGCCGAGAACCCGCTGAACGATGAGGCCCCGGATCAAATCACTGATTGCCACAGCGGTGGTATCCGTGCGGATATGCCGTATCACCCTGTGTTCGATGCCCTGCTTGAGCGCACCCTCCAGAATCCGCGCCTGCTGGAGGTACATCTCTCCAAACTGCCGGGGCATCTGCGCTGGATGCGTGAAACCGCTTCCAAGCTCTGAAAAATAGATTCTGAAAAAATCACGGTTCTTTTCGAAATAGTGGATCTTGATCGCAATGTAAGCCCGAACCTTTTTCTCTGGCGTGTCTTCCTCCGCCAGCCGGTTCTGGATCTCTTCCTGAAGTTCTGTGATGCCATGTTCCAGCGCCGCCCAGTAAACGTCCTGCTTTGACCTGTAATAGAGATAGACGGTGCCCTTTGCAACTCCGGCCGCACTTGCGATATCATCAACGGTTGCGGCGTGAAAGCCCTTTTTTGCAAAGACCCTGCGCGCTGCTTCGAGCAGTTCGGCGGTGCGGAATTCCTTGATCACTTGCTTCCGTGTTTTGCCAAGGAGAGGCATTACCGACTCATCAGAGCAATTAACTGACTAAACAGTCATTTTACTAGACTCTCCAGGTCACTGTCCAGTCGAAGTTCTCTTGTGCTCAGATGCCCCTCGTGCGGCAGACAAACACCTGATGAAGGGAAGGAAAAGTCGCCCGCGCTATCTCGGCCCGAACGTTCTGTCCCTTGAATGGCCCCTGCTTTAAGATGTGTGTGGCGCCAGTTCGGTTCAGGTGATCGGCACCCTGTGGGCGCGCTGAGGCCGAGTGTATCGAAATTGAGCTTACGGCGGCTTAAATCCGCAAATGCTGTTTGAATGGGAGGTTCGGCATGGGGCGCAAAAAGGCGTGGTTATCATGGAGCAGCGGCAAGGACAGCGCATGGTCTCTTGAGGTCGTTCGGAGGCAGGGCGAATTCGAAGTTGAGGCATTGCTAACCACCGTGAATGCCGAATACCACCGTGTGGCCATGCACGCGGTGCGCGAATCCTTGCTGCGGGCGCAGGCGGAAAGCACGGGCTTGCCTCTTGTCACCGTCCCCATTCCCAATCCTTGCCCGAACGCGGCTTACGAAGAGGCTATGGCGGCCGCCGTGCGCCGCGCTCACGGTGAGGGTATAACTCACATCATTTTCGGTGATCTCTTCCTTGAAGATATCCGTCGCTATCGCGAAGAAAAGCTGGCGGGTTCCGGGATCGAGCCGGTTTTCCCACTGTGGGGCCTGGAAACACGCCAACTCGCCCATGATATGGTCGCGGGAGGGCTTCGCGCCCTGTTGACCTGTGTTGATCCAAGGAAGCTGGATTCTTCTTTTGCCGGCCGCCTTTTTGATGGCGGGCTGCTGGCCGATCTCCCGCCAGGGGTTGATCCTTGCGGTGAGAACGGGGAGTTTCACACTCTCGCCTACGAAGGCCCTATGTTCCGGACACCTATCGCAGTTGAACCGGGAGTCGTGGTGGAGCGCGACGGTTTTGTCTTTGCCGACGCAATCGAAAAGCAGGGACCTGGGTCATAAGGTGATACAAGAACGGTGGATGGGGTGAGCCGCAGCGATTTTGGAGGGTACCCTGTGGCTTATGTAACGCAGGTCAGGTTTACAGGGGCGCTCTGATCCGGGGAATGCAGTCTCATAAACATCTCAACTTGTTGATTCAAAATAGGATATCTGGCCATGGCGATGGTGCGTCGCCAGAATTCGCCATTTTTCACGTCGCTGCGGAGGGTAATGGCGACAGGTTCGCCGGGGTTCGAACCAGCCTGGTGTAATTTTTGCGTGTCGGTTCGCCGCATGTGTGCAAATTCTTCCACCGTAATGTATAAATTGCACACTTGCATTATTGGTAATACCAGTTTCAAGGGAGCTTGTCGTTGGCAGTCAGCCCCCCAATGGAAGAACGGGAGGGCTAGGTTTTGTTGTGCCTGGAACTTTTCCTAATCTCTTGCGTATCCCACTTGCCCTGATGGCTGAAAGGCGCGCCAATGCTGGCTGCGGTTGAAGTGAGGGCAATGCTAGAGTTGCGAATGGCAGGCGAAGGTGCGGACCAGGTTTTTGAGATTTTGACGAAGAGAAGCCGGCAACTTCATGCCCGGAGCAGGCAGCGCAGGATAGGGGACCAACATCACCTCGGCAATTGGAACAGCGCTTGCTTGAAATAGCGAGTGACCGCACGGAAGTGCGAGATGGATGGCGGTCCAAAAAGATTGGTTTTGACTTTGTTTCCCAGAATGGCCTTACGCGTTGTTGCGAAGCCCGAGGGAAACGGCGATTTACCCGAGGCCAGCGTCCCCCTCCCCACGGCACTCGGGGCCTAGCCTGGGTTGGCAAACCAACCCAGGCTACTTTTTTTGTGGATGAAATCCTCATTCCCCGGCAGACTTTCAGGCTCTCAGCAAAGAACTGGAGGGAGGAACCATCACCGGGAGTTTCCGCGGGAGAATAGTAATTTCCACCGGCAGGGTTCCCAAGGGTTCACCATCGATCTCGATCCGGGTCGGACTGTCTGATTCAGCAAAAATCCTTCCGGCCTCAAAGTGACGAACCTTTGGATGTGAATAGACCTTGCCTGAGTAGAGCATGGATATGCTGCGGAGCAGTTCCAGGGCGCCGGCGTAGTCGATAATGGTCACATCGAAAACGCCGTCATTCAGGATAGCCGCCGGGCACGGCCACATCCCCCCGCCATGGAATTGGCCATTTCCGACGGCCACGTTGCTGATAAAGAGAGGCAAGGGACCTGCATTTCCGTCCAGGGTCATTTGGATCTTCCTGCCGCGATAGCTCAGGAAGGTCATTATCGTCGCCCAGAAGAAAGCTGCCTTCCCACCGAAGCAGCCCATAAAATTCTTTGAGCGCGCAGCCACTTGGCCACCCATTCCAAAACTGACCAGGTTGACAAAGTAGCGGCTTCCAGGAGACCCGTTGTTCGCGCAAAAGAGCACCTTGCCCACATCAATCAGCGCGGGAATCCCACTGGCAAGAATGTCAATCGCCTCAACCGGGTTGCGAGGAATCTCCAGGGTTCGACGAAAATCTCCGCCGGTACCGAGGGGGAGAATCGCGAGCGTCGCCTGCGGCTGGATCAGGGAGGCCTGGTCGAAAAATCCGTTGGCGACCTCATTGATTGTTCCGTCACCACCTGCCGCCACAATCAGATCGTAGCCATCACGCAGCAGATCGCGCGTGAGAGGAATTCCTGCACCTTGCCGGTCCGTGAAGCGGGTGGCAACCGGGCCCAGGCGGCGTTCGAGAAGGGCGCTCAGTTCCGGCCATCGCCGGGCTGTCTTGCCTCCGGAGGAGTGCGGATTCACGACGGCGGCAACTTTTCGGGGCCTGGTCATACGGAAGGCGGAAGCTGGCCGGTACGATACAGCCGCAGGTGAACGTCTTCAACAGTTTCCTTGAGCGTTTCCTCCGGGTCCCGTGTCTGGAAACCAAGCTCGGTACGGGCCTTCGAGGAATCGCAGTACCAGTAACAGGCGGACATCTTGATGGAAGCTTCGTCCAGATCGACTTTCTTGCCCAGCAACGGATAGATTACGCGCAGGGCGCGCGCTCCCCAGAGGGCTACTTCAAAGGGCGGCTCCCTCGTGGGGGCGCTTTTGCCTGAAATTTCCGCCACTTTTTCAATCAATTGGCGGAAAGTCCAGTTGACGTTGCCCATCAGGTAACGCTCGCCAGGTTGCCCTGAGCGCATGGCAAGTTTCAGCCCCTGAGCCACATCGCGAACGTCCACAAAATTCAGCCCGCCCTTTGGGATCACCTTGATCTCGCCCTTCAGGAACAGGGCGACATCTCGGGTGGAGGAATTCCGGTCGTCGGCCACGCCCAGCAGGAGACTGGGATTGACAATGACCACCTTCAGGCCGTTCCGCATGTGATAATCAAGTGCCAGCTTCTCCGCAAAAATCTTGCTCAAATAGTAGGGCCACTCACCGACCACCTCGTTCTTGTAGCCGGATTTTTCGTCGTGAACAGTCGGCGTGGTGCTGACGGCAATCGTTCCCGAGGTTGACACCACCACGACTTTTTCCACCTTATGCTCCAAGGCGGCTTCGCAGACGTTGCGGGTCCCTTCGATATGCGTCTGATACAGCAACTCCTGGTCACGGGGGTTGCGTGAAACGATGCCGGCCAGGTGGTAGATTTCCGATACGCCTTCAGCCGCGTGCACGACGTGCTCCCTGTTCACGATATCGCCGTGAATCACTTCCACCGCCGAATCGCGCTCCCACGGTGAAAGCCCACGGCAGAGCAACCGCAGGCTGGTGTCCGGCTCCGGCCTCAGTTGTTCCACCAGGTGTTTCCCCAGGAACCCTGTCGCGCCGGTAACAAGAACGGTTTTCATAGTCGTCAGATACTCTCGGGCGTTCCCTGAACGTCCGCCATCAGGATGGGCGCAAGGTGCAGCAAAGTAATGCTGGGCTTGCGGCCCACATGGCTCTGAGCCATTTCGAGCGCCTCGTTCATGGTTTGAGCGGTTTCCCATCCCATGATTTCAGCCGCTCGCCTCGATTCCGCACCCACCACGATCACCTTACCCACATGCGCTCGCCCGTTCTCGCCCCAGTACCACATGTAAAACGGATGCACGCCGTGATAGGCGTGTCCGGTCCGGTACATGCGAATGTAGTCGGGATCATGGGCAAACTGGCCTTCATATTTCTGTTGCAAAACCACCGAATCCCGCGTTTCCGTCAGAACCCGGTTGAAGAACTCGATGTAAGACGGATGGTGCAGCGGATCAAATTCATTGTAAAGAGGATGAGTGATGATCAAGACACCGTTTTTCTTCACCACCGGCATGCCGCGATACATGTTGTGGAAATATCCCAGCGCCATCGTCTGAGCCAGGATGGGGTTCAGAATTGAATTCACGTTGTACGGCATGATGAACGGGATGCCGTACACGACCACGTCGGACTGCCCCTCGAGAGGCGTGCAATACTGTGCGTAGCAGTAAGCCAGGGTTTTGGCATGCGTGGGTAGAGTGGCTCCGGCATGGATGGCAATCGGCTGGTAAGGCGCCGGAATCGCAAACAGAATTTTCCGCTTGGCGGCCCGGGGCAGTATTCCAAGTGCCCTGCGTGTAGCCTCAAACTCCGCGCGGTCAACTCCCGAGTAGAGGTCTTCATTCTTGGTGAAGAACGCCATCGCCGGCTCAAACATGCGATTGTTTATTGCCGTTTCAATGTGGAAGACCTTGAGATTCCGGTTGATCACCTCCATGATGCGATCGCAGGAGCGTGCCATGGCAGAGCGGGTATGGTCAAAGTAAGAATCGCTGGCCAGGATAGTCTGCGGCGTGTGGTGTGCCTGAAGGGTGGGATAGTCACACAATCCCACGCCAACGGACTTGCTGCCCCCATCCATCGGCACCAGGTTGATATTGATGTAAATCAGCAGGTCGGATTCCGCCGCGCGCCGGTTGATGCGGACACTCTCGCCGTGCTCAGTCTTCCCCATGTCCACCATTCCGTCCGGAGCTTCGCCATCGTGGTTGTAAAGGTGATCGGGATAGTATCTGGAAAAGATCTTGTTCCCCACGGCATGCCGGATCTCGGGGCCAGTCATGCGCCGATGATAGGAGGTTGCGACGATGATGTGAACGTCCGTCACGCCTTTCTCGGCCAGCAGATTCAGCACGATGGTCAGCACGGATTCACGGATGTCCGGCCTTTTCATTTTCGGCAGCGGCAATGAAATGTCGTCGATGGCGATGGTCACTTTCATTCCGGGCCGCAGCAGCGCGGCGAGCGGCTCCATCTGCTCCGGGTGCTCGATGGCATAGCGGATGGCGGCATTGCGGTCCGCAAGGCCGGGAATGGTGGGATTTGGATAGAGCACTCTCGTGCCTGCGGGCATTTTGACGGACAACAGGTCTTCCCCGTACCACATCAGGCGGGGAGCCGAGCGGCCATCCAGGTGCACCACGCAACCGTCGTGTGAAACGAGCGCGTTGCGCCCCACCGCGTTAGGCGTTGGATCACCGAACTCAGATGTCGGCGAGCCCGCCGGGTGATTGTTGCCGGCGTCGGTTGACATCGATTCCTCTTTTCAGGTCCAGAATGGTCCAGCCGCGGTCCAGGGCAACGCGCTTGAGCCTTCGGTCAGGATTGACGGCGGCCGGAATCCCCACCGCCTCCAGCATTGGAAGGTCCGAGAAACTGTCGGAGTAAGCCTTCGATTGTTTCATCTCCGTACCGTACTCCCGGCAGAGGGCTTTCATGGCCCGAACTTTCTCTTCCTCAGCAATCAGCGGCGCCTTCACTTCTCCCGTGGCAACACCGTCCGCAAAAACCAGGGAGTTGCAGATCACGGCTTGGAAACCAAGGTACCGGATTACTTCCTCCAGAGCAACGTCCAATTCGCCCGTCACCAGAACCGGCAGATAGCCTTGGCGGCGGTCCTCTTGAAGCAGCGCTTTCGTATCGGGATAAATGGTCGGCAGGATTTCTTCATAAAAGAGCTTTTCCGCCTGGCTGCGAAGAGTTGCCGCTTTCATCCCACGATACTCGCGAAAGAACACGATGTTGAACTTCCGCCGTGAGCGGTATTCCATCACCAACCACATCGGAAGGCTCAGGAGGAGTTTTGAGTATTTCCAGACCGCCCGCGTCCTCGATGGCTGATGCCAGGTGAGATAGGCGTACCTCCGGACAATGTTTCCCGAGGTCAATGTTCCGTCAAAATCGTAAAACGCCAGCGGTTGGTTTGCGCTCATGGTCCGGGAACGTTTGAAGACTCAGGGTGTGACTAGGCCCGACCTCCCGAAGAGTTGCTGCCTTGAAGCGCTGCATCGTTCCGTGAAAGAAGGTTCCGGAAATTCCTCTTGTGCCTCCAGCCTAAGAACAGTGTCAGCAAGGCAGCGTAGAGGGCGTCTTGCGGGCTGACAAAGGCCAACATCAGAATCGCGAACACCACCCAGGTGCTCATGGAAGCCATAGCTCCCGCCTCAGGCCATTTCAGGCGACTGCCAGTCACACGCGCCACCACGAAAAAAGCCAGTGCTATCCCGGCCCACAGGGGGTAAAGCCGAAGCATGACACCTGCAGAGGTGGCAATACCCTTGCCGCCGTTGAACTTCAAAAACGGCGAATAGCAGTGGCCCAGAATCGCTCCGAAGCCAAACAGCCAGCCGAGACTCGCTCCCGGCACCCCGCGGCTGACCAGCCAGACAGCAACATAGCCCTTGCCCAGGTCCCCGATCAGGGTCAGCACCGCGCGCCACTTGCTGACACGCAGGACATTGTTGAAACCGGGATTCCCGGATCCGACGCCGCGGATATCGATGCCCGTACCCTTCATCGCGAGCACCGCAAAGGGTATGGACCCCAGAAGGAAGCAAATAACGAACCGGATGATAATTCCCAACGGACTCACAGTCATATTCAAACTCTTCGAAACATTCCCTGTTGCTCAAAAAATCCACCGGTGGCGTTGCCCGCCATGGTCAGGAGCAGAGCTTTGCGATTGCTTCCCGAACCTGTTCTCGCAACACCACCAATTCGCGAGCATCGTTAATCTGAGTAACGATGGGCTCGCCCACGATAATCCTTGCTTTCCCCTGCATGCTCATGCGGGTACCCATAGAGAGTATAGAGGATGTTCCGCAAACCCCGAGCGGATAAATGGGGCTGGAGGCCTGCACCGCTGCGTCCAGGCCGTCCAGACGGAACCGGCTGAGATGGGCCGGCACGGTCGGAGGCCCTTCCGAAAGTACGAGGACCGATTGTCCCTCGTCGAGTCCCCGGCGAATGCGCTGGCGTAACGTGCCCCCAGGAGGAATCATCTCCTCACGGAGCGGCGGCAGAACAAGAGGTCGCAGCAGATAAGCCACCATGCCAGGAAGAAAATCGAGCGCGCCCGAATCCGAAAACCGCGCAGAACCTGGCACGATTGCGGCGAGCACCAGAGCATCGGCAGTGCCGGCGCGATTGGCCATCCATACTGCCGGCCGCTGCGGCTTGATCCGCCCGTTCCCCTCGAAGCTGACTTTGTGCCCCAGCAACTTCAGCAACGTCCTTGCGGAGATGCGCACCATGAGGCCTTTAGCGCCCTCGGTGGGAACCGCCCTTGCCAATAGCCCGCCCCCAGCCGCCACAATGGAAAGCAGCACCTGTGAATATTTCCGGTAGAGGGACCGGCCAGCACGCAAACCCTCCAAGTGAATCCATGCGCCCAGGTTTTCCCACCAAAGACGCAGAATCTGCATCCAGGGCGGGCGGCGGTTGAGTTCGAGAGCGCCCCGTTCGTAAAGCAGCCGGGTTTCATTGCGACGGATCTTGCCGCTGGAAGTTTTGGGAATGCTTTGTGGCGCCACCAGCTCCACCTTGTCCGGAGGGATACCTACCGCAAGTCCCACACGCTCAACGATCGCTGCCTCTATGCGGTCCAGATCTTCCTTGTTGGCCACGCGGGTCTCAGCCACGACCACCAGTTGTTCGGTTCCGAGGTCTGCATCGCGCGTTCCAAAGGCCGCCACGCAGCCCCGGCGCACCTCGGGAACCTCGGCCGCCGCAAGTTCCACCTCCTGCGGAACGATGTTGCGGCCAGACTTGATGATCAGGTCCTTGGCGCGACCGGTGATGTGGATTTCTCCATTGCCCCAGTATCCAAGATCACCCGAATCCATCCAGCCGTCTTCAGTCGTGACGGCAGCGGTCGCTTTCATGTTGCGGAAATACCCGGCTGTCTTTGACGGACCGCGGAAAAGCACCCTGCCCTGGACGCGTTCTCCCAGCGGGCGGCCTTCTTCATCGACCACTTTGATTTCGTGCCCCGGCAGGGCCTTGCCGTTGGCCACGAAACGCAGAGCGCTGGAATCCTCGGGCGCGGCAGGAACCGCTTTGCCGTCAGACTCGAAAACATCGCGGCGGATCCGATCAATCACCGGCCGCCGGTTGATGGGTGGAAACGCCAGAGCCACAGACGACTCAGCAAGGCCGTAACAGGGCACGAAACTCTCGGCCCGGAATCCATATGGTTTGAAACGTTTTTCAAAACGTTCAAGCGTTCCGGGCAGCACGGCTTCACCAGCGTTGATGGCTACGCGCCAGGCGCTCAAGTCGAGACCTTCAATCGCGCTGTCCGGAATCTTGCGCGCGCAGAGCTCGTAGGAAAAATTGGGAGCGGGGCAAAGAGTTCCGCCGGAATCGTGCAGCGCCCACAGCCATCTTTCCGGCCGGCTCAGAAAAGCCAGCGGCGAAAGGACAGTGATGGGTAGCGCGTAATAAACGCTGTAGAGCCACGAGCCGATCAGCCCCATGTCGTGATAAAGTGGCAGCCAACTCACCACAATGTCTTCGGGCTGCACGTTCACCGCCCAGCCGATGCCACGAATGTTGGCCAGCAGGTTGGACTGCGTCAACACAACGCCCTTGGGGTCGCCCGTGCTTCCGGAGGTGTACTGGATAAAAGCCGCTTCGGCGGCCTCAATGGCTCCGGGCTGCAGCCGCGCACCGCTCGCGGCAAGGTCTTCCACGGTGGTCACGCCCAGAATGCTCGGCAGGTTCAGACGCAAAATTTCGGAAACTTTCCGAACGGCTTCAAAGCTGATCAGAAAGCGTACTTCCGCGTTCCGAAGAATCCCGACTTGCCGCCGCACATATTCCTCAATCTTATCCGGCCGCGCCGGAGGGTAAATGGGCACGGCAATTCCGCCCGCCAGCATTACGCCGAAAAAGGCATAGAAAAACTGTGGCGAAGTGGGCAGCATGATGGCAACGGTTTCGTTCCGCCGCAAGCCGGCCGAGACCAGCCCGGCCGCCACGTTTGAGGCTGAAGCCAGCAGTTTGCCATAGCTGATGTCTTCGCCAGAGTTGCCTTCCAAAACGTGCGCCTGCACACGGTCCGGATCCACCTCGGCATGCTTGCGCAAAACTTCAATCAGTGTGCGGGCTGATTCCGGCGGTGGCAGTGCAACGCGTCCCGGCTGCTTGATCGTGTAGCGCTGCGAGGTCGCTGGCGCTTCCTCCCCGCCTCCGGCAATGGCACGCACCCAGTCGCCGGGCGTGTCGGCTTCTTCGGCGATGCGGTCGGGCAGGCGAACGTTGAAGTGCGCTTCCGTGCGCACCAGCAATTCCACCATCTCAAGGCTGCCGAGGCCGAGATCGCGCTCCAGCGAGGAATGGAGCGTCACGGATTCTGCCGCGCGCACCGATCCCAGCTCGGTCAGAAGCTCGCGGACGATCTGGAGCATCTGTCCTTCAAGCTGTGCGGAATCGATTTCTCGAGGTGCTGTTGGCATTTCCATTAAGCAGCGAACATACCCGACGGATTCAAACTTGATGCGTCAGGGCCCCGATTCCTTACGGCCTCAGCGGCTGAAGCCGTGCCCGCCTGACCCCTTTTCTTATATCCTAAACGACCACTCTTTCACGGCTTCGGGCTGAATCCACTTTTCGATTCCCTCAATTTGATGATGAATCCAGTAATTTTTCCAGTGAATCCTTTCCGGGTCCCATGGCAGCAGCATCTTGTCTTTCTCAGAAATGCGAGTGTAAGCGGTCCGGATGTTTTCTGATTCAAAAATGTAGCGGTTGTGCAGGATGAAGGGCAGATACTGATCAAGCGTCTGTTCGCGGAACTTTGCCTGCAGGCCCAGCGTCCTTAAGGCGCCCTGCCAGCTTGCCAGCGATTTCCTGCCCGGCAACCCGGCGTTCTTCACGGCACTGTGCATGCGATCAAGGATGGCCTGCGCGCGTTGGATGCGCTTTTCAAGCCGCAGACGCCGAGCGCGGGCCTCTTCCAATGAGACAAAACGCGCACGACCACGGGCGGCCGAGATGCGTATGGGCAATCCACCTGTGCCGTTTCTGCCCGCACGCTTTCGCGCCTCCTTGCGGAGCAAATTCACCAGCGGACCCAGCTTCACGGGATTCACATCGGCCGTTCCCAATTGATAGACGCGCTCGGCGCGGCCATCCAACAGCAGCGCGCCCACGGCGATGATTGCGGCCGCCACCAGGTCCACGGGAACCACTTCCAGCGGAGTGTCGCGCCGCACGGGCCAGTGCTTCAGCCCGCCCATGGCCATCAGAACCAGTGGTGCCGCGGTTCTGCCACCTTCAATCCAGCCGGGGAAGGGGAATCGCAGCGCGCTCTCCACAATGGCCGGCCGAACGACGGCCCAATCCAAATCCGGCGCGCGCGCGATAAGCTGTTCCCCCAGACTTTTTGAATATGTGTAAGTATTGACCCAGCCCCAGTGTTCTGCGCGCCGCTTGCCCAGTGTCACCAGCTTCTGCGTGACTTCCTTGGAACGGCTGCCGGAATTTTCTATGGAGTCTGATTCCGTGATCAGCCGGATCTGCTCCCGGCAGTAAGCAAGTTCGTCGAGAGCACTGAACGCGTTGTCATCGGAGCCCTTGCGGTGCGGATAAAAGCCAAGGATGGGTTCTGTTTCCTCAATCAGGCCATTAGCCTCGCCGGAAACAAAGCAGGTGGAGACGTGCAGAAGCCGGGCGCCTGCACGCCGCGCCAGCGCGACAAGGTTCTCTACGCCGTCAACATTTGCCTTAAGCGACTCATCGACCGGAGGGAAAAACTCCACCTTCCCGGCGCAATTGATGATGAGCCGGACCCGGGCTGCAATCTCGCTGAGTGCCGTGATGTCGAGACCGCAATCAGGCAGGCTGAGTTCACCCGCCCAGACGCTGACCTTCTCCCTGACAAACGCCTCGCCGTGCCGCATGATCAGCCCGGCCAATACAGGCGAATCCATTATCTCGGCATTGAACCGCTCTTTCTGCGAGAGGTTCCGGCCGGAGCGCAACAGCACGTGAAGATGTTTTAGATGAGGATAGCGATCCAGCAGCATGGCCAGGACCACTTTGCCCAGGAATCCGTTGGCTCCGGTCAGAAGGATTTCGTTTTCCCGGAAGTTTCGCCCGGCATCCGTGAGATGTAAATCTTGCACCATCGCAGGCAGGGAACCACAATAGCTTCAAGCCCTTCGTGGCCCGAGGTTTTTCATGTTATCGGCGGCTCCGAATTGCTGTCAAGAGTGGCTTACCGTGGTGACGCGCCCATTGTGAACCTCTTCCGTTGGGGGAGGGATTGCCGGCGCACTTTCCAACCGCCTGGCCTCGTGGTAGGTGTGGACCACGCGATGCATCACCGTCAGGTTCGAAAGCACCACGATCACCCACAGCACCGGCGCCATCCGGTTGAAGAGGGCGCCAATAATGATCAGGACCACGCGCTCCGGGCGCTCCAGGAAACCGATTTTACATGACGAAATCAGGTTCTCCGCCCGCGCCCGCGCGTAGCTGACCATCACGGAGCCGATCATGGCCAGGGCCACCACGGCCACGTAAAGAAAACGGTTGATCCTTCCGTAATAGACCAGCAAGCCGATCAGCAGAAACAGGTCAGAGTAACGATCCAGGACGGAATCAAAAAAACCGCCGAAAGGGGTCACCTGACGCGTCCTGCGGGCCACCGGCCCGTCCGTCAAGTCAAAAACCCCGCCCACAATGATAGTGACGCCCGCCCAGCGGAAATAGCCGTAAGCAAACAGATAAGCGGCAAACAGATTGATGGCAAACCCAATGAAGGTGAGAAAATTGGGATTGACGCCGATCTTCGCGAACAAGCGTATGATCGCGTCATAGGCATACCAGCAAACATCACCAATTTTCCGCGTAACCATAGCGTCAAATCAGGAATTCATCCGGCTGGGGTTCCAAGTCCGGGGCATTGAGAACTGATCGCATCCCCCGCCGCTTCGTTATGGCTGCACCTTCCTTCCGCAGCGCGTATCCAGGAGCCTTCCTCGTGAAGCGTATCTTAGCGGAAATGCGTCCGCCGTGCAACACCCGCAAGGGTTGGAGCTTTTGGCTCTATCCCAGGCAAGGGTCGGTGCGTCCATCCAGGTGATGGATCCCGTGTTTCGCCCACAGGATGTTCTGCACAGGAAACGGTCTGATCCGGGTTACCAAGGAGTCGGCGGAGGGCTTCCCGAAGGCAATCGAATCGGTTTGGACAAGGGAGGGCCGGCTGATGAACCTGGCGAAGGGTCCGGGCTTTGCGACAAGCCAATGATATGGCCGTTTTTTCCAATAAGCTGGCCTAAAGTTTCGGGTGAAGGTGCGGCTGCGGTAGGCTCGTCCCCGGCGCTTTCATTGACAAGGATTCGGACGAACGCATAACATTGTAAGTTTCCGCGTGGTTAACGAGAGTTTCCCTTGTGGTTGGACGTTGAGCGATAATCTGAAAGAAGGAAGATATGAAACTGGCCTACCTGGATTGTTCTTCAGGAATCAGCGGTGACATGTTTCTGGCCGCATTGCTTGATGCGGGAGTGAAACTCGATCGCCTGCAGGGAGAGCTGAAGAAGATCGACTTGGGGCCGTACGAATTCACGCAGGACCGTGTGATGCGCAAGGGACTGGCCGGCAACCACGTGGAAATCGTGGTGCCGGGCAAGCAGCCGCACCGCCATCTGAGCCATATCGAGAAATTGATTGGAGATGCATCGATTGACGAGGGCGTGAAACAGAAAGCGCTGCGTGTTTTCCGGCGGCTCGGCGAAGCGGAAGCCAGACTTCACAACCAGCCGATTGAAAAGATTCACTTTCATGAAGTCGGCGCGGTGGACGCGATTCTTGATATCGTGGGCGGATGCCTGGGACTCGCCATGCTGGGAGACCCGGAACTCGTCTGCTCGCCGTTGAATGTGGGCGGAGGACGCGTCGAAGCAGCGCACGGCTCGCTGCCAGTTCCGGCGCCGGCCACCTCAGAACTGCTGAAGGGAATCCCGGTATACTCCTCAGGCGTCGAGAGCGAACTGGTCACACCGACGGGCGCCGCGCTGGTTTCAACGCTGGCGGCGGGTTTTGGCCCTATGCCTCCCATGAAAGTGGAACGCATCGGCTATGGCGCGGGCGCAAAAGATTTTCCCACACATCCCAACATCGCGCGGCTGATGGTGGGAGAAAAGGCCGGGGCTGCCGGATTGAGGCAAGGCGGCCCAGACGAGGAAACTGCCCTGGTGATCGAAGCTAACATCGACGACATGAACCCGCAACTTTACGGGTACCTGATGGAGAAAGCGCTCGAAGCCGGCGCGGCCGATGTAGCCTGCTGCCCCGTCCATATGAAGAAGAACCGCCCGGGCCTGCTGGTCAGCATTCTCTGCAAGCCGGAACTGGAAAACACGTTGACTCGACTGCTGTTCGAGGAGACCACCACCATCGGCGTGCGCATCACCGAAACGCGTCGCAAGGTGCTGGACCGCGAGGTGGTAACGGTCGAGACCGCGCATGGAACGGTTAGAATGAAAGTGGCTCGCCTGGCCGGCAGGGAAATGAATGTGACTCCGGAATTTGATGATTGCCGGCGGCTGGCAAACGAAAAGTCGGTGCCGCTCAAGGAAGTGATGCTGGCGGCACAAGCGGCCTACAGGGAATTGAAGGATTAAGCGACAGGACGGTTGAGACATTGGTTCATCGCATCAGAAGATTGAATCAAGGAATCAATCCATAAACCGATGGGGAAATTCTACCTGACAACTCCGCTGTACTATCCAAACGCCCGCCCGCACGTCGGTTCGGCATACACCACGATCGTCTGCGACGTCATTGCGCGTTACAAACGCATGTGCGGCGATGACGTCGCCTACCTGACCGGCACGGACGAGCACGGCGAAAAGTTACAGCGCGCGGCTGAAGCGGCCGGAATGGAGCCCCGGGACTTTGTGGCGGAGAAGCGGAAGCTTTTCATTGACCTGTGGAAGAAGCTCGGAATTGATTACAACCACTTTGTCTATACCGACCAGCCCGAACACGTCGCCAGCGTTCAGCGGCTGATCCGGCTGGCGCAGAAAAATAACTACATCTATAAGAGCCGCTACCAGGGGCGCTATTGCGTTTACGATGAGCGCTATGTCTCTGACGGAACCGATCCAGCCAACTGCGACATCTGCGGCCGCCCGGCGGAACTGATCAACGAGGAGAATTATTTCTTCAAGCTCTCCGCCTTTCAGGATCGACTGCTGGAGCTCTACGAGCAGCATCCCGAGTTCGTGCAGCCGGATTATCGCATGAACGAGGTAAAGAGTTTTGTAAAAGGCGGCCTGCGGGACATTTCCGTCAGCCGCCGGCGGTTGAAGTGGGGAATTCCCTGGCCCGACGATCCCGAAGAAGTGGTTTACGTCTGGTACGACGCGCTGACGGGCTATATGACCGGTATCGGCTATGCCGAAGGCGAAAACGGGAACGCGGAATTTCAGAAGCTGTGGCCGGCCGATGTGCACATGATCGGCAAGGACATCATTCGCTTTCACGCGATCTACTGGCCGGCATTCCTGATGGCCGCCGGGCTGCCGCTGCCTGAAACCGTCTTCGCGCATGGCTGGATCTATTACGAGCAGGACAAGATGTCCAAGTCGAAGGGCAACGTGGTCTATCCCGAGCCGATTGTGGACGCGCTCGATTCCTTCGGTGCCCCCGGCAACGACGCCCTGCGCTACTACCTGCTGCGCGATACGCCCTTCGGCCAGGACGCCAGTTTTTCTTACGAGGGATTGGTCCAGCGCTATAACTCGGATCTGGCAAATGATTTGGGTAATTTGGCAAACCGAACGATCACAATGATTAACCGTTACTTCGATGGCGTCGTCCCCACGCCTTCGGCCTCGGATAGTTCTGAGGAACGAGAATTACATGAAGATTTCTTTGGCAGTTCAAGGGTCCAGCAGATTGGAAGTGGTGCCATTCAACATCGAGTAACCATGACTCGACTGAGCGGAATCCTTAGGTACGAAGATGCGTTCGGAAACCTTAGGCTATCTCAGGCTGTGGTAAACGCGTGGGTATTCGTCTCAAAACTAAATGAGTACTTAGTGAAACGACAGCCGTGGAAACTCGCTGGCTCGGAGAACGCGGATGACCGCGCACTCCTGGCCCTGACACTCTATACAACGGCAGATCTGCTTCGCACGATCACTGTCTTGCTTTCCCCCATCCTTCCCTACAGTTCAGAGCGCTTATGGAAGCAACTCGGATGTGAAGGCGACGTTAAGGATCAGAGATTTGAGAATTTGAAATGGCAAGGTCTCAAGCCCGGTACAAAGGTCGCAAAGCCTGAGCCGATTTTCCCGCGTCTTAACAAAGCCGAGGCGCTGGCCAAGCTTCACGAACTGGCTGAAGCGGACCGGAAAGGCCATCAGGCACCCTCTGAAAAGGAGAAAATTGTGGAAACACCATCTGAAGGAAAGCCTGTAACCAGCGAGCACGCTGCGGCGCAGCCGGCGGCCGTTCCCGCGGTGACACCTGCTGCTGAACCCGCAGCAGCGCCCGCGAGCGAAAAGATTTCGATTGAAGATTTCGCCAAGGTGGAGATGCGGGTGGGAGAAATCATTTCTGCGGAGCCGATTCCGAAAGCCGACAAGCTGTTGAAGCTCCAGGTAGACATCGGCACGGAGATCCGGCAGGTGTGCGCGGGCATCGCGCAGTATTACCAGCCGGAGCAGCTGGTAGGCATGAAAGTGGTCCTCGTGACGAACCTGCAACCTCGCAAGCTTCGCGGGGTGGAATCGAATGGCATGATCGTCGCCGCCTCCGTGGGCGACGAGGGTCGCCCGGTGCTGGCCACGTTCAAGGAAGAGGTTCCAAAGGGAGCCAAGCTCAGGTAATTGAATCATTGAGTATTCAAGTGATTGAGAGGTTGGAGAACAGATGGGCGGCGCTCAGCGATTCGGTCACGCGTCCACGAAGTCACTGAATAACTAGATCATCCAATCGCCAATGAACCAATTCTTTGTCGATTCGCATTGTCACCTTGACGATTCGCGGTTTGACGGCGATCGGGAGAGGGTGATTGAGCGGGCACGCCAGGCGGGACTTCGCTTTCTACTGACGGTGAGTGGCGGAAACAGCGCGGATGATTTTGCCTCCGGAATGCCCATTGCCGCATCTTATAAATGGATCTATACGACCGTTGGCATCCATCCGCATGAGGCCCAAGGCGCCCAAAAAAGACACTTCGACATGCTGCGCCACGCTGCCAGTGAGCCGAAAGTGGTTGCCATCGGTGAGATCGGGCTGGATTATTTCTACGACCATTCGCCGCGCGAGGTTCAGCAGCGCGTGCTGATTGAGCAGTTGCAGATTGCCAAGGAAACAAGGCTGCCGGTGGTCATCCACTGCCGTGACGCCTGGGCTGACCTGGAGGAGATCATCGGGGAGCACTGGACAGGCTCCGGCCAGCGTGGCATTCTCCACTGCTTTACGGGGAGCCGGGAGGAGGCTTTCAAGTTTTTGGATTGGGGGTTTATGATTTCCTTTGCAGGCAACTTGACCTTCAAAAAGGCGGAGAATCTGCGGGCCGTGGCCAGTGTCATTCCTCTGGACCGCCTGCTGACAGAAACGGACAGCCCCTATCTGGCTCCGGTGCCAAATCGCGGCAAGCGCAATGAACCGGCTTTCGTTCTGGATGTGGTACGGCAACTTGCGGCGCTTCACGGCCGGAGTTTCGAGGACGTGGGAGCATTGGCAGGGCGGAATTTTATGAACTTCTTTGGTCTGAAATCGCAGGGGTGAGGGCGGCCTGAAGACAGGGCTTTGCCACGACAGGCTTTCCTTTAGTAAGCTTTTGTGGGACGATGTGAAGTCTACGCACTATTAATGGGTCGAAATCCAGTAGGGTTGTGTCTTCGTTCGCGATGAAAGTGGCAGGAGAAAATCAACGCTTGGCAACGCCCAAACCCCTGACGGTAAGGGAAGTGTTTGACCTGGTGCGGGAAGATCTTGAAAAGGTCGAGAAGGAGTTCTGCAAACAGACGGTTTCAAACATCCAGGCCATCACGGAAATCGGCCAATACCTGCAGGTGAGTGGCGGAAAACGCTTGAGGCCGGTGCTGGTGCTGCTCGCCAGCAAGCTGTTCGGATTTGAAGGCTGTCCGGCCATTCGCATGGGCGCCGCATATGAGATGATCCACAGCGCTACGCTGGTTCATGATGACGTCATTGACAAGGCTGAGACTCGCCGGGGCCAGCCGTCCATCAACTCCCGCTGGGGCAACCACATGAGCGTGCTGGCAGGCGACTGGCTTTATATGCAGGCCTTCAGCATTGCGTTGGGCGAGCGGAACTTCAAAATTCTTGACCTGTTGATCGGGTTGACCCAGGTGATGGTGGAAGGCGAACTGCTGCAACTGGCTTATCTTCGAAAGGCCGACTTGACCGAAGACGACTACTTTGAGCTCACGTATCGAAAGACGGCCTGCCTGTTTTCGGCCTGCCTGCGTACCGGAGCGCTGCTTGCCGACCGGCCGGAAGAAGAAGAGCACCTTTTGGCGTCCTACGGCATCAACCTCGGACTGGCGTTCCAGTTGATTGACGATGTCCTGGACTTCACTTCATCCGAGAAGAAGCTCGGTAAGCCTGTTGGCAATGATCTGCGCGAGGGCAAGGTGACGCTGCCGCTTATCTATCTCCTGCTTAAGTGTTCGCCGGAGGAAGCACAGAAGATTCCGCGCATCTTCCAGGACGGCGGATTCGAGAATGTGTCATTTTCGGAGATACTGGAACTGGTGGAACGTTACGGGGTTTTAGATACAGCACATGACAAAGCGAGAGAGTTTGCCGAGGAGGCAAAAAGATGCCTTGGCATCTTCCCGGATTCGATTTACAAGGACGCGCTGATGTCGCTGCCGGACTTTATCATCGCACGCGAATCCTGATCTGCTCCGGTTCCTACGATGTCGCATGAAGTCTCCCCACGAAATTGAAATCAAGCTGAGGGTTGAAGACCCGCGCGCGCTGAAGCGGCGTCTTGCTGAGTGCGGGTTTGTGGTTGTTGGGCGGCGGCACTTTGAGAGTAACGTAGTATTTGATTTCCGCAACTCGCGCTTGCGCCGATCCCGTTCACTGCTGCGGCTGCGAACGGAAGGGAGTCGTCATCTCCTGACTTTTAAAGGATCGCCACAAGCCTCCGATTCCTATAAGATCCGGCCTGAAATCGAAACCGAAGTCAAGGACGAAACCGCGGCTCGGCAGGTTCTTGAAGCATTAGGCCTGCATTCGTGTTTTCGATATGAGAAATACCGTACGGCTTATGCGGAGAAGAAGCTTCGGAAGTCGGTGGATCAACCGCAACTTCTGTATGACGAGACGCCGATTGGTCAGTACGTCGAACTGGAAGGGCCTGAAGAATGGATCGACCGGGTGGCCCGCCGGCTGGGATACGAGAAAGCGGATTACATTACAGCAAGTTACGCAGCACTCCACCAGGATTGTTGCCGCAAGCGCGGGAGCAAGGCAGGGCATATGTTGTTCGCGAGAAATAAATCTTAATTGGGTTCCTGGGCTGCATGGGCTATAATTAGCTTGGTAGTCTCTGGAAGCGTATCCGCATCAAAAGGAGTTTGAAATGGACGGTTTGCTGCAACCAACCCATCTTTTCTTTATCCTGCTGATCGTTTTGATCATCTTCGGGCCGGGAAAACTGCCCGAACTTGGTCGCGGAGTAGGAAAGGGTATCAGGGAATTTAAGGACGCCATCAAGGGCGGGGTCGACAAGCCGGTGGAGAAAGCTGAAGAACAAAAGAAAGCCTGAAAGTTTCCCTTCCTCCTGGCGGATGCTGCTATAATCCTCCGGCAAGCTTCAAAGCCGTTCCTATGACAGTCGGGTACAGGATGTGATGTCCAGAGTTCAGGCCGGAGCCACCATTCCGACCAGGGGGAATTGTGTCTCAGTACTCAGAGTGTTCTCCCGGGTCAGACCTTGTCTTCCTTTCGCCACATTGACTGGAATCTTGGGGCCATGTTATAAATTGAGGTTTCGACTGAGATCGACATAAGTCTCAGTTGCACACTCCTCGGTAGCTCAATGGTAGAGCATTCGGCTGTTAACCGAAGGGTTGCAGGTTCGAGTCCTGCCCGAGGAGCCAATCTTTTCAAGATGTGCCCTTGCCTGCTCCCGACGGCGTCCAGATCAACAGCTCACAACTCGCTGTCTTGCAGTTCGCATAT